>NZ_JADMSV010000022.1:0-95591 GCF_015560935.1 Butyricimonas sp. BSD2780061689_150309_C8 | reverse complement strand
TTTCAGCGTAATGCGTTTATTATCAGTGCAAGATGCACTATTATTCCGATTTCGGTTGATTATTCCAGCCTTTTTTCGTAATTTTGTTTTACTGATTTGTACTAACACTCGCTTTGACCGGGGAGTGTGGTTTACGAATTATAGCGATGGGACGTGCTGCCAACATGTCCCGTTTCTATTTTCAGATTACTGGATGTATATGGTTTTTCCCTCCTTTCTGCACGTGACTACGTGCGTCTCTTCAATCAATTTCAGAACCTTGTCAATATCTTCGTAACGAGATGTCTCGATGGTGAATTTCCGTTGTTTCAGGCTTTCTTTTTCGAAAATAACTTTGAATTCGTACCAGCGGGATAATTCCTGCATGATTTCTCCCAGTGGTTTTTCGTCAAAATAGAACATATCCCGTACCCATGCCGTTACGACGTTCGTGTCAACCTCTTTTACTTCGATGTGGGCGTTTCCCGATGTGGTGATGGCTTGCTGGCCGGGGGAAATGATTGTCGTTGTTAGGCCATTGCCTACTTCCACTTTCCCGTTCACGAGGGTAGTTGCTACATTTCCGTCGGGAGCGGAGGCGTTCACGTTGAACGTGGTTCCCAACACGGTGACCGTGGTGCCCGCGGCCTCAACGATGAAACGGCGGGTGGTGTCGGGTGTCACCTCCAGATAAGCCTCTCCTGTTAAGCGGATTTTTCGCTCCTTTCCCTTGAATTGAACGGGATAGGTCAGTGTACTTTCGGAATTGAGTTTCACGGTTGTATTGTCGGAAAGACGGACGGTGTATTCCCCGTATTTGGGAACGATAATCGTGTGATAGATTTCATCAATTTCAACCGTCTCTTTTTCTGCGGTAGCATAGTCGATTTCTTGTTTTTCCGCATGTAAGGCAGCATTGTTATTTAAAGCCAGCACGGAAGATTGCGGGTCATCCAGCGTGATTTTATTTCCGTTTTCCAGTACAAGCTGCACGGCAGAAACAGGTTGGGGAGAGGAGATTATTTCTTCGTTCGGTTGTGTAAGATAGTAGTATGTCCCTGTTATGGCAAGAACTAACACGGCGGCACTTGCCACCAGACGGTAGAGGGTATGTCGGAATGGCCGGGAGCCTTTTTTCCCGGTACGATATTTTTTCTCGAATAAATTCCAACCTTCTGCCGTGGATGGTGAAGTCGCATTTCCATTGAATGATTTTTGGCGTAATTGTTCATAAAAAGCCTTGTTTTTTTCGTCTCTTTCCATCCATGCAGAAAGTCTCCGTTCTTCTGATTCGGGCAGGATTCCCAAACGCTGGAGAGCGATGAGGCGGGCAACTTCTAGTTTCGATAAAATATCTTTTTCCATCTTTTCGTTCCGTTTATTTTTTATGGAATATCCAATTTTCACTTTGAATACGGATGAGGGTGAAAACCGGGTGAGTCGATTTTTAATTTTTTTTCGGAAAGATATATCATATACCTTGGAAAACCCTTGAACCATGGTTGCGAGGCCCTATATAATAATATGAATATATCTTCCCGGTTAGCTAATATACTACATGATATGCCTTACTTGCAAGAATAATCTTATCAAAGATCTATTTTATCGAAGATGAATGCTCTATGAATGCAGGATGAATGCTTCGTGGTCTAAATGAACTATCAGGAAAGTACTAGGAGAATGATAAATTGACATAGCCTAAAGCTGGGGTAAAGCCGGCCTTTTACTAGGGTAATAATCTCCTCGGGGCCTTTCATCACCCTTTTATCGCCCTTTCATTACCCTTTGCCAATATACCGGAAAAGGTGGGGAGAGGTGACGATAAGAGGTGTGGGAAATTATTAGGGATATAAAACTATGGTATAACGGTTGTATAACCGTGAGTGGGGCTGAACGGGCATTGGTTTTCCGGATTAAAATGGATTTTTGAATTGTTACATTGAAAAAAAATTTATACCTTGTCAACTCATTTTGACAAGGAAAATTAATCATTAAATAAATAATAAATATGTTTGATAAAAGCGTGTATGTAAATAGAAGAAAGCAACTTATCGACAAGATGAGTGGCGGCTTGGTATTGATACTGGGTAATGAGGAAGCTCCTGCAAATTATCCGTCTAACACGTATAAATTCCGTCAGGATAGTTCTTTCCTTTATTTCTTTGGTTTGAACATGCCCGGGTTTGCCGGGTTGATGGACGTGGATTCCGGGGACGTTTGTCTGTACGGAAACGACGTGGACATGGACGATATTATTTGGATGGGACCGCAACCGAGCGTGAAGGATTTGGCTGCCAGCGTGGGTGTGACTTGTTCCGCTCCTTTCGGTAAATTGGCCGAGGCTTTGAAAGAGGCCATCAGCCAGGGACGCAAGATTCATTTCTTACCGCCTTATCGCTATCACAACATGTTATTGTTGGAGGATTTGTTGGGTATTCATCACTCGCTGATTAAGAATTATTCTTCTCTGGAATTGATCAAGGCCGTGGTGGCATTGCGTTCCGTGAAGGAGGCTTGCGAAATCGAGCAAATTAACTTGGCTTGTAATATTGGTTACGAGATGCACGTGGCTGCTATGAAACACGCATTGCCGGGACAGAAAGAGCAATATATTGCCGGGTTGATCGAGGGAATTGCCGCCTCTTACGGAAGTCTGGTTTCTTTCCCCGTGATCCTTTCCCAGAATGGCGAGACGTTGCATAATCACGATCATAGCAAGACATTGACCGTGGGACGTATGATGCTGACGGATGCCGGGGCGGAGAATAATATGAATTATTGTTCCGATTTTACCCGTACGGTTCCGGTGGGCGGACGTTTCGATCAACGTCAGAAAGATGTATATAATATTGTATTGGCTTGTAACAACAAGGCGATGGAGATTGCCCGTCCGGGAGTGACGTACCAGTATGTGCATCTGGAAGTATGCAAGATTCTGGCTCAAGGGTTGAAAGACCTTGGCTTGATGAAAGGCGATGTGAATGCTGCCGTGGCAGCTGGGGCTCACGCATTATTCATGCCTCACGGGTTAGGTCACATGATGGGACTTGACGTGCATGACATGGAGGATTTGGGACAAATCTACGTGGGTTATGACGACGAGACTCGTCCAATCAATCAGTTCGGTACTTCTTCTTTACGTATGGGTCGTAAGTTGCAACCGGGATTCGTGGTTACCGACGAGCCGGGTTGTTATTTCATCCCCGCTTTGATCGACCAGTGGAGAGAACAAGGATTGCACAAGGAATTCTTGGTATATGACAAGATCGAGACGTACAAGGACTTCGGTGGAATCCGTCTGGAAGATGATATATTGATCACGGAGAACGGGTGTAAATGTATGGGTGACCGTCGGGCGCCGATTACCGTGGAAGAGGTGGAAAATACGATAAATGGATAAAAATTATAAAGAGCAGATATGAAATTCGTTGTATCAAGTAGTAGTTTTTTGATGCGGTTGCAGGCCGTGAGTAAGGTGATTAGTGGAAAACCTGCGCAACCGATTCTGGATAATATTTTGTTGGTAGCCAAGGATGATACGTTGTACGCCACGGCATCCGACAAAGAAACGACAATGGAGGCCAAGATCGAGTTGGATAACCTGGAAACTCCGGGAAGTATCACGATCCCGGCGAAGTTGTTGCTGGATATTTTGAAAGAGTTTCCGGAACAACCCTTGACGTTTGATATTAACACGGGGACGAACGAGGTAAAGATTATCTCGGATAAGGGAGAGTTTTCCGTGCCGGGAGAGAGTGCTGAGGATTATCCGGTACAATCCGGAATGGACGAGAGTGTGAATACGATTGCAACGAATTGCGGTATGTTGTTGGAGGGGATTACCCGTACGGTTTTTGCCACGGCAAATGATGATTTGCGTCCGGTGATGAACTGTATCTTGATGGAGATGGGACCGGAGAATTTCACGTTCGTGGCTTCGGATGCTCACAAGCTGGTACGTTACAAACGTTTTGACGCCAAGACGGACGGGGATCAGTTCGCGTTGATCCTGCCGAAGAAACCGTCTTTGTTGTTGAAGAATATATTACCGAAGGATGATAGCGAGTTGCGTTTGCAATTCAACGAGAAAATGGCTTGTTTCACTTTCGGAAATTACAAGATGGTTTGTACGCTGGTGGAAGGACGTTTCCCGAACTATAATTCCGTGATCCCGCAGAATAACCCGAAAAAGATCATTATCGAAAAGAAGGAGTTGTATAATTCATTAAGACGGGTTTCCGTGATGGCAAACCAAGCCAGTAACTTGGTGAAGTTTGACTTGAGTAACGGAACGATCGTGATTTCTGCTCAGGACGTGGATTATGCCATGTCAGGACACGAAACGATTACTTGCCAGTACGAGGGAGAAGAGATGGCCATCGGGTTCAAGTCTCCTTTCGTGCAAGAGATATTATCCAACCTTAACACGGAATCTCTGGTATTGGAGTTGTCCGATCCGAGCCGTCCGGGATTGTTCTTGCCTTTCGAGAGCGATAACGAGAACGAGGATTTGTTGATGTTATTGATGCCGATGATGGTTTAATCAGTAAGGCGAATTTCGCCTTACTGATTAAACCGAATTTAAAATTTAGAGTGAAAAAGATTCCGTGATTGCCGATTCGATGATTGGGTGATTAAAATCACTTCATCGAAAATCATTCAATCACTTAATCGCTAGGATCTAAAATCATTCAATCTAAAATAAGTAAGTTTTGGAATTAAAATTAACCAACCCGATTGTGTTCTTTGATTTGGAGACAACGGGTATTAATATTGCGAAGGACAAGATCGTGGAGATTTCTGTTTTGAAAGTGATGCCGAACGGGAAAGAGGAACAGAAAACGATCCGGGTGAATCCGGAAATGCATATACCGGAACCGGCGTCTGCAATCCACGGAATTTATGATGATGACGTGAAAGATTGTCCAACGTTTAAGGAGATTGCCAAGGATTTGGCACGTTATATCGAGGGGTGTGATTTGGGGGGATATAATTCGAATCGTTTTGATATTCCATTACTGGCGGAGGAATTTTTGCGTGTAGATGTGGATTTCGATATGCGGAAACGGAAGTTCGTGGACGTGCAGACAATTTTCCACAAGATGGAACAGCGTACGTTAAGTGCGGCATATCGTTTTTATTGTAACAAGAACTTGGAAGATGCCCACACGGCTGCTGCCGATACGACGGCCACTTACGAGGTGCTGAAAGCCCAGCTGGATCGTTATAATGACACGCTGGAGAACGACATCGCTTTCCTAAGCAAGTTCTCAACACAGAATAACACGGCGGATTTTGCCGGATTTATCATTTACAATGAAGAAGGGGTGGAGGTATTTAATTTCGGGAAGAACAAAGGGGTTCCCGTGGTGAAAGTACTGAAAGAGCAACCCGGTTATTTTGCGTGGATGTTGAACGGGGAGTTCCCCTTATACACGAAAAAGATTTTGACCGAGATCCGTCTGCGGACGGCAGGGTTAGTGAAGTGACCCGGGAAAGAGTATTCCCAGATAATTAATTATATTCCTGTTTCTCAAAGACGAGGTTTGTGCATTCGTGCGTTGCCTGGTCTTTGGGAAACAGGAATTTGTATTTTCCTATTTCTCTCCACTTCGGTCTTCGTTGTATGTTGCGCTAAGGATACGAGAGGATTTATGCAGAGTTCACGTGTATTTTCCATGTTGTTTGCTCGCAAGTGACACGGAGAAAGCACGGAGGAACCACGGAGAAACCTAGGCAGAACACTAGCGTAATAATGTATTACGAGCAGTGTGGAATCGGTCGATACATGCAGCCCACTTGTTTCAATATGGTACGCTTTTACTTATGGCGACGTTACAAGGTGTCGTAGTGACGGAAGTAGAAAAATATATTCTAAATGATAAAGTTTTCCTCGACGGTTCATGTCATGGAAAACTTTATCATTTTATTCCCGTATACGAGTCAGATTAAGTGATCAATAGATGGTTAGGGGGCGTATCAGGTCGAGGGGGGAAAACTCTAATTATAAAGTTATTTGTTTAAAATGTAAATATGGCATATTCATTACTATTTAGCCGAGCGATTGAATGAGAATAATTTGTAATAAATAAGAAGGTTTGTTTTATGGGGTTTAAATGGATGGTTTATATTGCGGTGACTCTTTTGTGGAGTGGCTGCAAAGGGAAAAAGGATAACACGTATCAGGATATTGTACGTCCTGTGAGAGTGGTAAATGTCGAGTCTTTGGGAGCTATCAATAAGTTGTATACGGGTGTCGTGGAGGCCGAAGAATACAGTAATCTGGCATTTAAGTTGTCCGGGCCGTTGATCGCAATGAACGTGGATGAGGGGCAGAAAGTGAAAAAAGGACAGGTGATTGCGGCGGTTGACCCGCTTGATTATCGCTTACAGTTCGAGGCGAACAAGGCGGCTTATTTAACGGCTAAATCCCAGTTGGAACGGAACAGAAGGTTGCTTTCCATGCAGGCGATCTCACAACAGGAGTACGAAATTGCGGAGGCTAATTATATAAAAGGTAAATCGGCTTACGAGACGTCAGCGAACACGCTGGAAGACACAAAACTGCGGGCCCCGTTTGACGGTTTTGTGGAGAAAAAATTCGTAGAGAATTACCAGAAGGTGAACCCGGGCGAGTCGATTATCAAGTTGGTTAACCCAAATAAGCTGGCGGTTGGTTTTACATTGCCGGAGACGAGTGTTGACTTAACTCGTACGCCCATGACGGTGACCGTGGAGTTTGATACCTACAAGGGGATATGGTTCAAAGCGAAAGTGAAAGAATTTATTGATGCCTCGCCCGACGGAACGGGTATTCCGGTGAAATTGGTGATAGATGATTCCCGGTTTTCGAGGGATAAGCATAATATATATCCCGGTTTTTCCTGTAAAGTAAATTTGAAGATTGAAACTCCGGTGGAGGATAGTTATATCGTGCCGATGAGTGCGTTGTTCAAGAACCCGACTTCGAACGAGACGTGTGTTTGGGTGTATGACCCGAAGACGGGAACGGTGACTAGCCGGACCGTGGAGATCGGACAGTTGTTCGGGAATGATAAGATCATGGTGCAGAAGGGACTCTCGAACGAGGATACGATTGTCGTGGCGGGAGCGAATTACATAACGGAAGGTCAAAAGGTGAAGTTGCTTAAATAGTTTGATATGATGAATATAGCTAAATATTCGTTGGAAAACACGAAGGTGGTTTATTTCTTTTTGGCCATATTGTTAGTCGGGGGAGTTTTATCTTTCGATCTACTGGGGAAAAAGGAGGATTCGCCTTTCGTGATCAAGACAGCGGTCATTATAACAAGATTCCCGGGGGCCACTCCTAATGAGGTCGAGCAGTTAATCACGGAGCCGATCGAACGGGAAATTCAATCCATGCGGCGGGTACACAAGATCAAATCGGATTCCTATTACGGGATGTCTAAAATACAAATCGAGTTGAGCCCGGCAACACCGCCGGAGGAGATGCCCCAGATGTGGGACGAGTTACGGCGTAAGGTGCTGAATATACAACCTTCACTGCCACAGGGGGCTTCGACGATCAGCGTGTCGGATGATTTCGGTGACGTGTTCGGGATATACTACGGGTTGACGGCCGGGGAGGGCTTTTCTTATCACGATTTGCGGGAGTGGGGACAGAAATTGAAGACTCAGCTTGTTTCCGTGGACGGGGTGCAGAAGGTGGCCTTGTACGGTGAACAGACGGAGGTGGTGAACGTGTTTATCTCCATGTCGAAGTTGGCGAATTCGGGGATTGATCTGAACTCTTTGATACAGACGATCAAGTCGCAGAATTCTCTGATTAACACGGGAGAGAAACGGGCGGGAAATTTGGAATTGAAGATATTGGCCGACGGGACGTACAAAACGCTGGATGATATTCGCAACCAGTTGATCGTGACCCAGACGGGACAACAGGTACGACTGGGGGATATTACCACGATTGAAAAGGGGTACATGGATCCGCCAAGCAGTTTGATGCGGGTGAATGGTAAGCGGGCTATTGGTATAGGTATCTCGACCGATCCGGAGCGTGACGTGGTGAAGACGGGGGATAAGGTGAAGGAGCGATTGAGCCAGTTGGAGGAGTTGATGCCCGTGGGAATCGAACTCGTGACTCTTTACCCGGAGAACGAAATTGCACGGGAGGCAAACAATGGTTTCCTGTTGAATCTGGTGGAGTCCGTGGTGATCGTGATCTTTATTATTTTGCTGGTAATGGGTACCCGTGCCGGGTTATTGATCGGTTCCTCGTTGATTTTCTCGATCGGTGGTACGATGCTGATTATGCAGTTTATGGGAGTCGGGTTGAACCGGACGTCGCTGGCAGCCTTTATTATAGCAATGGGCATGCTGGTGGATAATGCCATCGTGGTGACGGATAATGCTCAGATATTGATTAAAAAGGGTATGCGTCGGCGGGATGCTTTGATCAGGGGGGCCACCGTCCCGCAGTGGGGATTGTTGGGGGCCACGCTGATTGCTATATTTTCTTTTTTACCCTTGTACTTGGCGCCTTCTTCCGTGGCGGAGATGGTGAAACCGTTATTTATCGTGCTGGCGGTTTCGCTGGGATTGAGTTGGATTCTGGCGTTGACGCAGACGACCGTGTTCGGTAATTTTATACTGAAGGAGAATTTCGGAGATTCGAGTAAAGATCCTTACGATACGAAGTTCTACCGCAGGTTTGTTTCCGTGTTACGGGGATTGATCAAGCATAAGGTGATCACGATTGTCTCGGTGGTCTGTTTGTTCTTGGTGTCCATGTATATCATGGGGATTATGCCACAAAATTTTTTCCCGAGTATGGATAAACCTTATTTCCGGGCAGATTGTTTCTTGCCGGAAGGGTTCAGTATTCGGGAATCGGAGGATATGATGTCGGATATTGAGGCTTATTTGCTGGAGCAGGATGAGGTGGTGAACGTGTCGGTAACGATCGGGGGATCGCCCTTGCGCTATTATCTGGCAAGCACGTCTTTCGGGCCAAAAGCGAACTTCGGAAATCTGTTGATCGAGGTGGAAAAAAAGGAACAATCTCCGATCGTGGAGGAGCGTTTGAATACTTACGTGCGGGAGAATTACCCGGATATGTTGATCCGTTCCTCTTTGTTCAAGTTGTCCCCGGCGGTGGAGGCCGCCATCGAGATCGGTTTTATCGGGGAGAATATCGACACGCTTGCTGCCTTGACGGAACGGGCGATGAATATCATGCGAGAATGTGATATGGTGACGGATGTTAGAAGTAGTTGGGGAAATCAAGTTCCCGTTTGGGAACCGGCCTACTCGCAGGAACGAGGACAACGTCTCGGGATTACTCGCCAGTCGGTGGCTTACGCTTTGAAGATTGCCACGAACGGGTTGGCTATCGGGGATTTCCGGGAGAAGGATTTGTTTATGCCGATATTGCTGAAAGAGGATGGGTTTGATAGTAAGAATCTGGATAACATGAAGACGCTGCCCGTGTTTGCCACGCAGGGGTTCACGGTGCCTTTGGCGCAGGTGGTGGATAGTTTTGCCTACGATTATCATTATAACGTGATCAAACGGTATAACCGGGACCGGGTAATGATGGCGCAATGTGATCCCAAACGGGGTGCGAATACGAAAGCGGCTTTCTCGGAAGTGTGGAACAAGGTGAAAAGTATGGATATGCCGGAAGGCTACCGAATGAAAATATTCGGGGAGGACGAGAGTCAGGTGGAGTCCAACGAGGCTTTGGCTGCCAATATGCCGTTGACGTTTATCTTGATGTTTATCGTGTTGCTATTGCTTTTTAGAACCTACCGGAAACCGACTATTATATTGCTGATGGTGCCGTTGATTTTTATCGGGGTGGTCTTCGGCTTGCTGGTGATGGGGAAAATGTTCGACTTTTTCGCTTTACTGGGCGTGTTGGGATTGGTAGGGATGAATATCAAGAATGCGATCGTGCTGGTGGACCAAATCGGTATCGAACAGGAGAACGGGTTGGCCCCGCTGGATGCTGTGTTGCAGGCCACGAAGTCAAGAATAGTTCCGGTGGCAATGGCTTCGGGTACGACGATATTGGGTATGCTGCCCCTGTTGTTCGACGCTATGTTTGGCGGCATGGCAGCTTGTATCATGGGGGGCTTGCTGGTAGCCAGTTTGTTGACTATCGTGGTGTTGCCCGTGACGTATTGTTTGATATTCAGGATAAAAGCGGAGTGATTTTGAATTTTAGATTTAATGATTTTAGATTTTAGATTGAACTCCTCCGGCCTTCGGCCACCTCCTCTATAAACAGAGGAGGAGCTGGTGACTCTTCCCGAAGACAGAGAGTATTTCAACTCTCCCTCTGTTTATAGAGGGAGTACCCCGAAGGGGGGAGGGAGTTTATTTTCAATATTCAATTTTTAATTGTATGAAGGTTTTTGTTATTACAATAGGAATTTTATGGATGACGTTGGGGAGCGGAATAGCGCAGACCTTGACGGTCGAGGAGTACCGGGCGAAGGTGCTGGAGTATAATCAGGATATCAAGCAATCGAGGGAGGCTGTCAAGGCGGCGATATATGCGTTGAAAGGGGTAAAAACGGGATTCTTTCCAAAATTGCAATTAAGCGGGAATTATTCGTATCAGATAGAAGACGTGGAATTTATGCAGGGGGTTGATCTGAAACACAATAATTATTCGGCGGAGGCGACATTGTCGCAGAACGTGTATGCGGGGAGTATGGTACGCAAGCAGCAAGAGGCGGCGAAGTTACAGAAAGCGATTGCCCGTTTGGGGGAAGAGTTGACGACGGATAATATTGTTTATGCGGCTGACGTGAGTTATTGGACGTTGGCGGCTAACGAGAGTCTGTTTTATATTTCCCAAGAGTTCGTGTTGATCGTGAAGGAGCTGGATGGGATTGTACAAAAACGTTTTGACGAGGGGGCGATCAGCAAGACGGACTTGCTGATGGTGAAGACCCGCTTGAAGGAGGCGGAGTTGCAAGAATCTACCCGGAATATGAATTACCAGACAGCGATGCAGTCGTTTAAAATCATGATGGGGGCTCCTTTAGAGGAAAAGTGGGTTATTATTGACTCGATCCAGAAGCCGGTGATCGTTCCGGGTTTACAACCGTTGGAAGTGGCTTTGAAACGGAGGGCCGATTACCAGATTGCCGTGCAGGATTTTAATTTGACCAAGCAACAGACCAAGATTATACGTTCAAAGTATCTGCCGCAATTTGCCGTGGGGGTGAAGGAGACGTGGGGTACGCCGTTGATTAATGTTTCCGGTGACGAGAAGTTCGCGACGGTGGCTTTTGCGAAGTTGAGTATGCCTATTTTCAACTGGGGAGAGAAACGCCAGTACGTGAAACAGAATCGTGCGATGGAGACAAGTAAGGAGTTAGCCATGAGTAAAGTCGAGGATCAAGTGAAAGAGGAACTGGCAAATGCTTGGGTGAAGTTGAACGAGAACTGGAAACAGGTGGAGATTGCCAATTCCACGTTGGAGATTGCTCGGGAGAACTTGAAGTTGAATACTTTTAGCTATAACGAAGGGAAGTTGCCTATTCTGGATGTGTTGTCTTCGCAGGCAACTTGGTTGCAAGCCTACACGAACGTGGTTTCGGCGAATTACCAGTATAAGGTGGCGTATGCGGAGTATGTAAGGATTTTGGGAGGACGGTAGGATTTTAGATTTATGATTTCGGTCTCGAATGGTTGGTACTTTTTAATTGTAAATAGTAATTCATAAATCATAAATTAATTCAGTTGTAAATGAAGGGTTTTTCCCTTGTTTTTGTGATTTTTTGGAGATCATGAGAACAGGGGAAAAATTATGTTGTTTTTTTTCGGGTTTAGGGGGGATTTATAGCAAGAAATTGTATTTTTGCAAATCAATGGATAATACGGTATTAAAAGTTTGAGAGATATGACGATAGAAAAAATGCTTACTCAGCAGGTGCTGGAGGCCGTAAAGGCTTGTTATGGGGTTGAATTAACCGAGAAAGACGTACAGTTGCAGGAAACCCGGAAAGAATTTGCCGGTGATTTGACGGTGGTCGTTTTCCCGTTTACCCGATATTCCAGAAAATCGCCCGAGGAAACGGCTAAAGAGCTGGGAGAGTATTTGAAACAAAATATTGAAGAGGTGGAAACCTACAACGTGATCAAGGGATTTTTGAACGTGGTGATTTCTTCCGCTTACTGGATCGAGGTGTTGAATGACGTGGCAAAAGAGGAAAAGTACGGTTATGCGAAGGTGCCTAGCGGGAAGACCTACATGATCGAGTACTCTTCACCGAACACGAATAAACCGTTGCATTTGGGACATATCCGGAATAATTTTCTGGGATGGTCGGTTTCTGAGATTCAGAAGGCAAACGGGCATAACGTGATTATGGTGAACTTGGTGAATGACCGGGGGATTCATATCTGTAAAAGTATGATTGCGTGGGAGAAGTTTGCCAACGGTGCTACTCCGGAAAGTACAGGAACTAAGGGGGATCACTTCGTGGGAGATTATTATGTGCGTTTTGACAAGGAGTACAAGGCGCAGATCAAGGAGTTGATGGAGCAAGGCAAAACGGAAGAGGAGGCAAAGAAAGAGGCCCCGATATTGTTGGAGGCTCAGGAGATGTTGCGCAAGTGGGAAGCTGGGGACGAAAAGGTGGTTTCCTTGTGGCGGACCATGAACAATTGGGTATTGAAAGGTTTTGACGAGACCTATAAAATGATGGGTATCTCGTTTGACAAAGTATATTTCGAGTCACAGACATACAAGAAAGGACGTGACCTCGTGTTGAAAGGTTTGGCTGATGGCGTACTTTACCGGAAAGATACCGGAAGCGTGTGGGCCGATCTTACCGGTGATGGGTTGGATCACAAGTTGTTGTTGCGGGATGACGGGACTTCTGTTTACATGACGCAGGACATTGGTACGGCATACGATCGTTTCAACGAGTTTAACATGGATCAGGAGATATACGTGGTGGGTAACGAGCAGAATTATCATTTTCAGGTGTTGTCATTGGTTTGTAAGAAGTTGGGATTCGATTGGGCCGACAAGATCAAGCATCTTTCTTACGGTATGGTTGAATTGCCGGAGGGGAAAATGAAATCCCGGGAGGGGACGGTGGTGGATGCCGATGATTTGATTGACGAGATGATTCACACGGCTCGTACGACTTCCGAGGAGTTGGGGAAACTGGACGGTTACACGAAGGAAGAGGCCGAGGACGTGTATCGTAAAGTTGCTTTGGGGGCGCTAAAGTATTTTATCTTGAAGGTCGATCCGAAGAAGACCATGATGTTTAATCCGAAGGAATCCATTGATTTTAATGGGAATACGGGTCCATTTATCCAGTATACCTATACTCGTATTAAGTCTGTTTTGCGTAAAGCGGAAGAGGCTGGGGTAAAGATTGTTCCGGGAGATATTCACACGGCATTAACCGAGAAAGAACAAAATCTGGTTAAGCTGATTGCTAAATTGCCCGCAGTCGTGAAGGAGGCAGGGGATAATTATAGCCCGGCGTTGATCGGGAATTATGCTTACGAGCTGGCGAAGGAGTTTAACCAGTTCTACCATGATTATTCTATCCTGAAGGAAGAAAACGAACAAGTGCGTAATTTACGTTTGCTACTGGCACAACAATGTAGCGTGGCAATAGAGAATGCCATGGGTATGTTGGGAATAGAGATGCCGGAGAGAATGTAATGATTTTAGATTTACGATTTTAGATTGTGTGATTCCGGCTACTTGAAACCGGTGGCCGGTAAAAAGATATAAAATATGAAAAAGATTGCACCGAAAGATATAGACAAGAACGTGATCAAGTTGATCGGTCAGGACTGGATGCTGGTGACGGCTGGGGATCAGGAGAAGTTCAACATGATGACGGCTAGTTGGGGATCGATGGGGTATTTGTGGAATAAACCCGTGGTGATGGTGTTCGTGCGGCCACAACGTTACACGTTCGAGTTTACGGAGAAAAAAGATGAGTTTACCTTGTCATTTTTTGACGAGAAGTACCGTCATGTATTGAATGTATGTGGTTCTGTTTCCGGGCGTGACGTGAACAAGGTGCAGGAAAGCGGGTTGACACCCTATTTCACGGAGGCCGGGAATCCGGCTTTTGAGGAGGCAACATTGGTGTTGGAGTGTAAGAAATTATATACTGACTTCTTGAAGGAAGAGGCTTTTCTGGATAAGAAGATCGTGGATAGCCAGTACGGCCAGAAGGATTTCCACAAAGTGTACGTGGCCGAAATTGTTCATGCTTGGGTGAAGGAGTAGCTGATGGATTTATGCACGTATCATAGTCATTGTAATTTTTGTGACGGGAAAGCCCCGGCGGAGGATTTCGTGAAGGCTGCCATCGAGGCGGGATTCCATAGTTACGGGATCTCTTCGCACTCACCACTTCCTTTCGAGACCCGTTGGTCTTTAAGCAAAGGAAACGTGGAGGCTTACCTGACGGAGATAAAACGTTTGCAGGAGAAATATGCGGGGCAGATCGAGCTTTACGTGGGGATGGAAATTGATTATCTGAATGATGATTGGGGACCGGCAGTAGAATATTTTCAGCGTATGCCGCTGGATTACCGCATTGGTTCCGTGCATCTCGTGACCGAGGAACAGACGGGTGAGATCATGGATATGGACGGGAAGTTCGAGGATTTTAGGGAGAACTTGCGTTTGATTTTTCATGATGATCTGAAATATCTCGTGGAGGCTTATTTCAAGGCGTCTTCCCGGATGGTAGAGTTGGGTGGTTTTGACTTTGTGGCGCATCTGGATAAAATATCCATGAACGGTTCGCTGATAGATAGCTCGTTGACGGAACAGGAGTGGTATAACCGGTTGTTGTGGGACTATATGTCCTTGATAGCGGAGAAAGGTGTCATGGTGGAGGTGAACACGAAGGCATACACGAAGAAGGGGATGATGTTTCCCAATGTGAAGTATTTCAAGTGGTTGAAAGAGTTGAATATTCCCGTGATGGTGAATTCTGACGCCCATTTGCCCCAGCTGGTAAATGACAACCGGGCGTTGGCATTCGAGTGGTTGCGGGAAGTCGGAATAAAAAGCACGATGCGCTTGCATCAAGGTGCGTGGGTAGAAGTACCAATAGATAATAAATAGTGTAATGAATAAATTTCTGATTCTATTAAGCAGTTTGTTTGCGTTGACTTTCTTCGGTTGTAATAACGATGAAGAGGAACTCGATTTGATTGATACATTGGAAAATGAGAAGATCGCTATTCACGAGTACCTGAGTCAAATTACCACGCCGATTCTTTATCTTGAGTATTATAGCGTGCATGGTATGTTAATTGATACGGTTTTTATTTTCAATTACGATAATAGTGGCGAGGTGGCAAAGGATTCGGGATGGGTGTTGATGGATTACGAGAAATTCTATCTGAATGGAGGTAAATT
Source organism: Butyricimonas sp. BSD2780061689_150309_C8 (assembly GCF_015560935.1). Taxonomy (NCBI): domain Bacteria; kingdom Pseudomonadati; phylum Bacteroidota; class Bacteroidia; order Bacteroidales; family Odoribacteraceae; genus Butyricimonas; species Butyricimonas sp. BSD2780061689_150309_C8. The sequence goes on along the minus strand of NZ_JADMSV010000022.1, from coordinate 80,197 downwards.
GGATACGACATCTCCCGAACAGGGTGATTCCACGTTTACTTATGCTTTTGGAGGACCGGTACTTTATCGTTATGACACGATCAAGAAATATGATTATGTGGCGGAAGCGTTTCGACATATTAGTGTTGGAAGTATGGGAGGAGAAATGATTGTACCCTCTATTTTGGCCGGAGATAAGAATAATTACGGGAAACCGTTACATTATAAGTTAAAGGCACATAAGCTCATTAACGATGTGAAAGTGAATGAATATGGGTTGATTCGAAGTTATCTAGTAGACATTATGGGCGTGGAGAATGCTTTTGTTGACTTTCCTACGCGAGAAATTTCATCTATTGGAGAGCGGGATACAGTTACTTATACAGCTATTTTGGAGAAAGGAACGGGCGATCGAGATATTCAAGTGGGGGATTCTGTTTTGTTGGAAATGGATTATGGCTTGCTGGATGATGTGGGATTACAGAATCGGGTGTTGAGAAGTATGGGACGTGATTCTATTTATTTCTTGTTTAATGAGACTTGGCAGAAAAATTATCCAACAGGGTTGGTGAAAGGATTACAGCATTTACAAGCTGGAGATTCTGCACATATTATTGTACCTTATGGAATGGCTTATGGTGCGGTAGGTACAACCCGGGAAATAACTTTCCGAGATCGTACTAAACTTAAACAATATTTAATTCCTCCATACTCAACGTTATGGTATTGGGTACGGATTCGTAAAGTGGTTCCACCTAAAACGGAAGAAGAATAGTTTGAAAAATAACAGCTAAATAGAAACGGAAAATGAAAAGTAATTATTGGGTAATGCTGCTTTGCCTTTTGGCAAGCGGATTCATCGGGTGTTCCGATGATGATGGTGACAACTGGAAGAAAACATTTGAGGATGAGCAGGCTAGGATTAAAGACTTCGTGTATACTAAGGATTCTGATCCGAAGATCTTCAAGTATCAATATACTTACCTGAAAGAGAATATAGAGGATTACGCTTACTTGTTTAATTACCAGAAAGAAGGAAAGAAAGCAACGTATGGTGATTTCGTTTGGATTAATTACACGCAAAAGAGTTTGACGGGGAATATTATTGATTCTTCGGATCCGAGTGTTGCCGTCGGTGCCGGAGTTTCTCCTTATTATACTTTAGGAGGACCGATATTAGTGCAAATGAATACAGATGCGGAAAAATATATCGATCCGTTATCTGATATTTTAATGAATATTCCGGAAGGAACAACGGGAAGTTCAATTATTTCGAGTATTATGAGTCTTTCAACTGCTTTAGTTTATCGGGAATATATGGTTGAAAAGATTGTAACAGAACATAATCTACTTGCTTATGAAAAAAGTTTAATGAAACAATACTTAGATACGGTAAGTGGGATAAAAAGTATTTCTGAATTTACCTCGAATGATGAGATTGTGAATAATGATACAATTGCTAAAATTGCTACATTCAAGGTTGGAACTGGGGCGGAGATAACTGCTACGGATAGCGTCACAATATGGATGGAAGGAAGTATTTTGGACCCGTTTGGAACTTCTCGTAAGTTCTTGAAAATGGATAAGGATGTAGAATCCGTGAAAGAGAGTGTAGCAAGTTTAAAGCCATTAGGCTTGCGTTTAGCAATGACAAAATTGAAGGTGGGTGATAAAGTACAAGTATTACTACCATCTGATATGGGATATGGCTATGGTGGAGGGTTTGATATGTCTACGGGTAATTGTATTGTTCCCAGATATTCAACTCTTTTATATACAATAGAAGTATTTGATACGCAGAAAAATCCGAAGGAAAAGTAATTATCATGAATATAAATTTGGAAAACACGCTGGCGCTTGCAGTGGCATGGGCGAAAGAGGTTGGGGAAATTCAATACTCTTATTTCAGAAGTGGACATTTGGAACTTGAAACGAAGTCAACGGTACATGATGTCGTGACGAAGGTGGATAAGCTAAGTGAGTCCATGCTGATCGAGCGTATCGGCAAGTGTTTTCCCGATCATAGTGTGTTGGGGGAAGAAAGTGGGGAACATGATGCTCATAGCGACTATCTGTGGGTGGTGGACCCTTTGGACGGGACAAATAATTATAGCCAGGGATTACCCGTATTTTGCGTGTCTATCGGGCTGCAATACCGGGGTGAGACGTTGTTAGGAGTTGTGTATGCTCCCTACTTGAACGAGCTGTACACGGCAATCCGAGGCAAAGGGGCTTTTCTAAACAATGCTCCGATCCACGTTTCCGACAAGACGGAACTCGATCGTTCCGTGCTAGCCACGGGTTTCCCTTACGACAAGGGAATACATCCTGTGAATAATATCGACAATTTAAGTCGTATTCTGCCACATCTGCGGGGAATACGGCGTATGGGATCTGCCGCTTACGATCTTTGTGGGGTTGCAGCCGGGTTTCTGGATGGGTACTGGGAACTGGGTTTGAAACTTTGGGACGTGTGTGCCGGAGTACTTATCGTGCAGGAGGCGGGCGGTTATGTTGAACCCTTCCGGGAGGACCGGGGTATCGCCATACTGGCCGGAAATGCAGGGATCGTGGAGAAAATGAAAGAGTATATAAGTTAAAGGGGACTGGAAAGTCCCTTTTATTTTAGTCTTTAAAATTTGTTCTACATTACTTTACCTCGAAAGTTCTATTTTGGCTCTCATATTTTTGATTTTCTCTCTTCGGATGAGGGAAAGTAGTTGTCTTAGATTGCCTCGCTTGACGGCGACGAAAGAGTGATGGTCTTTGACTTCGATTTTACCAATGTCTTCTTTTTTCAAGTTCCCTTTTTGGCAGAGGAAACCGACGATATCCATTTTGTTGACCTTGTCTTTTTTCCCTTTGCCAATGTAGAGGGTGGACCAGAATGGTTCTGCCGGGGCGGGGTATTTACCGACGGGGTGGTAGGTTTCCGGGATTTCGGTTAGGAAATCCGGGCGGGATTCATCCCTGTCGAGTAGGAGAAAAGCGGTACCGGAGGCATTCATCCGTGCAGTTCGACCGTTGCGATGGGTGAAGGATTCCGGCTTTTCGGGGAGGTGATAGTGGATGATGTATTTTATCTCCGGGATATCCAGACCGCGGGAGGCGAGGTCTGTCGAGATGAAAATGTACGTACTTCCATTGCGGAATTTACACAGCACTCGCTCGCGTTCTTCCTGTTCCATTCCTCCGTGAAAATATTCGTTATTGACACCTTTATCCCACAGGTAATTACTCACTTCTTCCGCCCGTTCCCGATAGTTACAAAAAATCAGGGTAGGACCTTCCTCTAGATCACACAGTAGCTTGTAGAGCGTGTCGAGTTTGTTGTTACCTTCGGTGTACACGCTTTTGAGTGTTAACTTGATCGGTGCGGCACCTTCAAGAAAATCCAACATGAGAGGGTTTCGTAGGCCCGTGAATTTTGGTATCTCGATGGCCGATGTTGCAGAGGTTAAGACTCGCTTTTGCAGGTGTGGCAAGTACGAGAAGATGGTTTCCATGTCTTCTTGAAAACCGAATTCCAGAGCCTTATCGAACTCATCGAGAATGATGGTGGAGATTGAGTTTGTGTCAATTGTCCCCCGGGTGACGTGATCGAGTATGCGTCCCGGAGTCCCGATAATCAGCGTGGGCGTGTATGCCAAGCTGCGACTTTCCACGTTGATATCATGTCCCCCGTAACAGCATACCACCTTGAAACCGCTTTTCAGGGAACGGAATACTTGCTCTATCTGTAAAGCCAGTTCTCTTGATGGGGTTAGGATGATGGCCTGTGCTTTCGTGTTATCCGGGACAAGGTTTTCTAGCAAGGGTAATAGGAAGGCTAGGGTTTTACCAGATCCGGTGGGAGAGAGCAGGATGATGTGATCGGTTTCTCGATGAGCTTTCAGTGAGGCTTCTTGCATCTCGTTCAACGAAGATATTCCAAGGGCTTGAAGGGAAGAAAACATGGTAATTTAGTGATTTTAGATTTTAGATTCCAACCGCACAAGCTGACGCTTTTTGATTTTCAACTTTTATCTTTTAGTTTTTAACTTTTACCTTTTAGAGGGGGGTAGTTTTTCATTCTACATTTTACATTTAAGTATCTAGTGATTTATAATCACCTAATCGGAAATCACTAAATCACTTCATCGATGGGATCACTGAATCATTAGGCAATTCAGTTTTTTCATGATTTTTGGGCGAGAGAATACGACTTTAGCCTGTCGGTAACCTTCGTCCACTATTTTTTCGATGTTATTAAGGTCGAACATGCTGTATCGGCTGATGTGTTTCGGCACGATAACGATGTCACACAAGCGGGTGTCTATATTCATGTTTGACAGAATACCCATGTGGAAGGAGCGTTCGGCTAAGTGGACCATGCTTTTGATGTGATTACAGGGCTCCAACGGGTCGATATGTACGCCGATAACTGTCTCGCATAACTCCCGGATCGGTCGCACGGGTAGGTTCATAAATACTCCACCGTCCGAGTACTGGTGGTGATTGATGGTGACGGGTACGAATACGATGGGTATAGAACAGGATGCTAACACGCAGGGGACTACTTTGCCCGTGCTGAAATGCGTAGGTATGCCCAAGTTCATGTTGGTGGCGGTGACTACCAACGGTATTTGTAGTTCCTCGAAAGTTTCAACATGAATGAACTCGGATAACCTTTTTTCCATTCCGGTCATGGTCATGATTCCGGTTTTGGAGACTAAAGGTCGTGCGAAGTCGAGCAGTTTTCTGTCTTGAAAGAATTTAAGCCCGTCCTCTGCCGAGTGACCGGATGCAAATATAAGCCCGGCTATTGCTCCCGCACTGGTTCCCGAAATGATGTCCGGTTTAATTCCCAGCTCTTGCATTGCCTTGTAGACGCCTAAATGGGCGAATCCTCTGGCTCCCCCTCCACTTAATGCCAAACCTAGTTTGTATGGCCTTCTCTGTTGATTGTTTTCCATGTGGTTAGTGTGTGTGATAGACTAAAAAAGGGGCTTATGCCCCTTTTTTTATTTTACTGTAGCCATGTGAGCGATTAACTCGAGAACTTTGTTGGAGTATCCCCACTCGTTGTCATACCAAGAAACGAGTTTCACGAAGTTAGAGTTTAATGCGATACCGGCTTTAGCATCGAAGATAGAAGTGCGAGCGTCACCCAAGAAGTCTGAAGAAACAACTTCTTCTTCAGTATAGCCAAGAATGCCTTTCAATTCATTCTCAGAAGCCTCTCTCATGGCAGCTTTGATCTCTTCGTAAGTTGCAGCTTTTTCCAGACGGCAAGTCAAGTCAACCACAGACACGTCCAATGTAGGAACGCGGAATGACATACCGGTTAATTTGCCGTTCAATTCCGGGATCACTTTACCCACGGCTTTAGCAGCTCCGGTAGATGACGGGATGATGTTGCCGGCAGCGGCACGTCCACCTCTCCAGTCTTTCATAGAAGGACCGTCTACTGTTTTTTGGGTAGCGGTGGTAGCGTGTACGGTGGTCATCAAACCTTCAACAATGCCGAATTTATCATGCATTACTTTAGCCAGCGGGGCCAAGCAGTTTGTGGTACATGATGCGTTAGATACAATAGTTTGTCCGGCGTAGGTTTTGTGGTTTACACCCATCACGAACATCGGGGTATCATCTTTTGACGGGGCGGACATCACGACTCTTTTTGCCCCGGCTTTCAAATGAGCTTCTGCTTTTTCTTTCGTTAAGAAAAGTCCGGTTGACTCAACTACATATTCTGCACCCACCTCGTTCCATTTCAGATCTTCCGGGTTTCTCTCTGCTGTAACACGGATAGCGTGTCCGTTTACAACGAGTTTTCCATCTTTAGCCTCAACGGTTCCGTTGAAACGACCGTGCATGGTGTCATATTTCAACATGTAAACCATGTAGTCGACATCGATAAGGTCATTTATTCCAACGATTTCAATATCGTCTCTTGTCATTGCAGCTCTAAAAACCAGACGACCGATACGTCCGAATCCGTTGATACCAACTTTAATCTTTGACATTTGTTTTTTTATTATTTGGTTAATAATGATGTTAACTCTCTCGTTTAATGTCGTAAACTCACACAAAAGTATGGATAAAAAAATGAAAAACAAAGAACTTTTAGATTAGTTATACGCGAACGTTTTTTTTCTTAAAAAAGTTTGCGCAAACGTTTTAAATATTTATCTTTGCCCAGCAATTGAAGGAAATGTTTTTTGCTTTTATAAGTGTAGTAAATTTATTGTTAGTGTGTTAAAAGAGGCCGACGGGCCTCTTTTTCTATTTAGAGTATTGATCATTTAATGAGTATTAAATTCCTTTTATTTGTTTGATAATTAAAACTCTTTTGGTAGCAGGAGATACTTTGTAGCGATCGTCTATGCGATGGCCGACCACCCAAATGATGTCCTTGCCAGATTGTAAGAGAAGGCAGTCTTTTTTCTGCTTGGCGCTGAATTTCAAGTCTGTGAAAAAGTCGCTCAATTTCTTTTTACTACGTTTCATACCGAGAGGGCAGAACCAGTCACCCATGGACCAGTGGCGTAATACGAGGGGATAAGTGATTTTATCGAGGTCAAAACACCCTGTGTCAAGATCACGGGGAACAATAAAAGAGTCATCGATGTCTTGTTCTTCGAGCCGGAAGATGCTGTCATCGACGTGGTATTCTCCACTGTCTGCCAAAAGAGTGCGTTTGTCTTCTTTTTCTAAGATATTGAATAGCCGCCAGTAGATCCTGCCTTTCGTAAGTAAGTATTCTTCTGCCTCGAATTGTTTTCCGGGAATGGCGTCGCTGCTTTCAAGAATATCCTCGATTTGCGTGGCATTAAAACCATATGGCCGTAGGATCTCGAACAAGAGCGTGTAAGGGGCTGGGGCTGCCAGTGTCTTTTGTATGTCAATAAGGGTTTCCCCGTTTTCCTCGCTAATCACTTCTTCTTTCAAACGGTCGATGCCGTAACGGTAGATTTGCTCCACTTCCTTGAGGGTGTTACAGTTTTCCCGTACCGTGTTGAGGAATGAGGGATTGATGTCCTTGCATACGGGGATGATCATGTGGCGAATTTTGTTCCGCACGTAGTCGAGCGAGTTATTGGTGGAATCGGTACGATACCCCAGTTGGTTTTGCTCGATGTAAGTGATGATCTCCTCCCGGGAACGGGACAGGAGCGGGCGTAGAATGCGATCTTTGACGGGACGAATACCGGTGAGCCCCTTGATGCCGGTTCCGCGACATATATTAATAAAGAGAGTCTCGGCAAGATCGTCGGCATGGTGTCCCACTACGATGTAGTCCATTTTTTTCTTCTGGCGCATTTCTTCGAACCAGTCGTAGCGTAGTTCCCGAGCGGCCATCTCTATGCTGATGCCTTTTTTCTTGGCGTATTCTTGGGTGTCAAAGCGTTTCACGCTCATAGGGATACCGTAGGTTTCACAGAACCGTTTCACGAATTGTTCATCCATGTTCGATTCTTTGCCCCGCAGGTTGAAGTTGCAATGCAAGGCGTGTATGCGTAGATTCAAGTACTTGAATGCGTGGAGTAAAGTGATTGAATCGGCTCCCCCGCTAACGGCAATGATAAATCCCGCTTTCTCGTCAATCTCGTGTTCCTTGAGGAACTGTTTTATCGTATCCAACATAACCTCTCTCTTTAATGAATAGCCTAAATTAGCTATTTTTCTTGAAAGAAGAAGGGAAGCACGAATAAAAATGATGATTTTATTTTACCAGAAACGTTGTTCTCCGTTTTGTATCGTGAACACGCGCTCTTCTTTACCTGCCGTGTGATTACGCAGCCAGTAGACGGCGTTCGAGGGAACGTTTTCAAAATCAACGGAATAACCCGTAGCGATTTTACAACCGAGAGATTGCCAACCACCGAGGTCGAAGTAAAATAGTTCGTACTCGTTTCCGGGATACACGCCGTTCGCATCGTTGCGGGGTAGGTAGATAATTTCCGACACGCTGACGGGGTGACCGAAGTCCACGACGAGCCGATGGGATATTCTTCCATGGGAAAGCGGGTCATTGTCGAAAATGTTGGCGAGGCGGGCTCCTCTACCTTCGGGATCAATGCTTTTTCCTGTTAGGTTTTGGCCCCGGTTGTCCTTGAATCTCCACTCGGCGAGTTCCACGATCTTGGTATGGTTAAATCGCCAGTAACGGTATTTTTGCGTGGTATCGACCGGAACGATTACGGGTTGCATGTTAGGGTTGTGGGTGACACGGTGGATGGTTACGGGGTTTTGGAATGTTGGATCGTTCGATGCTTGAAACCTTGCCCCGACAAGGGCGTTGCCATGGTACACTTTGTTGTGATGTAAAGGATATTTACGAGTGAGGGTGAGAGTCTGTCGTCGTGTCGTGTCTGGACGTAATGTGACGGTTGCCCCGTTTGCTCGCAGGATGAAGGGATAGGCGAAGTTTCGCTGGTACTCCTTCTCGAAATAGACGGGAAAATACACGATGTTGGGACCCATGGCATGAAAGTGGGCTTTGCCTTGTTGCACGTCGCTCCAGTCGACGACCCGGAGTTCTCGCCCGTTGAATATGGCGAGATAAGCGTGTCGTGCCTGCACGGGGACAGTTGCGGTGACCGTAATATCCGAGGTGTGCAGGTATTTGTTGGTGACATCCCGGTTGAAGGGGTTTGTGAAGAACGGGGGAATGTATTCATCCTTTTCGGGAACGGGAATGGGGTTGATCGAGTACGTGCGGCGATACACTTTCGGAGCGTTTTTCATCTCTATCTGCCCGGCGAGTATGTCCTTGTTTTTGGTATCCATGACGACCGTCCATTCGTGGAATCCGTTCATGTCGGCCCAATAGGGGACGTGGTCTATGGCTGCGGGAATACCTACCATGCGATATGCCAGTAGTTGTAGTTGGCTAGAAAAGACACATTCTTTAGCCGAGAAGGGAATTCCTGCCAGGTTGTCCTTTCCGGAATCAAGTCCTAGGGCGTGACCGTAAACGATTTGCGCCATGTTGTAGGGGGAGTGTTTTTGGTTATCAAAGTAGTGTCCTGCCTCTTGCAGGCGTTCCCTTAGCCGAGAATCTATGGAATCCCGCCAATAATCGAGGGGTTCATTACCAATCCGGTAAGGTAGTAAATATTCAAGGAAATTTTCAAGAGTGAGGTCTTCGAGCCAAGGACTGTTGGTCCATAGCCGGAAGGCTTGGTCAATTTGGTGAATGAGGTAGTCGGCTTTCACTTGTTCGAGGTCCGGTTCCGCCCTAAGTTGCTGGCGGGAACGGGGATAACGGAGGGGTTGCATGAGGATGACTTTCTTCATTAAGTAAGGGGTCTCCGTACTGTCGATGACTCGTTGGAGTTGCCGAAGGTAGGGGCCGTCGAGGGAATAGTGGCCTGGCATGTTCTCGATAAGGAAAATGGCCGCTTTTAGTTTGAGGCTGTCGCCGGCATAGTGGTCCAGCACTTTTTGGAGTTCCAGCTTGTTGTCCCCGGCAAGTTGCAGGGCTTGTTCAAGCCGGGAGTTAGCTTCCCGGCAGGAATGCAGGAGAGTGAATAAAAACAGATAAAAAATAAGGCGCACGGTCTATTTTTGTTTGCTGGTTAATACTATAATGCAAATGTATTTAATTTATTCAAGAATGATTATTGAAATTATTTTTTATCTTTGTCTAGAACCAAATAAAGAAAAGGTCATGAAAAGGGTATTTGTTTTTGTCGTTTCCTTGTTGGTACTGGGAAGTTTAGCAAGAGTTAACGCTCAGGAAAAGGAGACGCTGGTAAAGGTTGGGGATGATGTTCCCGAATTTGTTGTGGAGATGTTTGACGGGCAAAAGATCAATATTAAAGATTTAAAGGGGAAGATTGTATTAATTAATTTCTGGGCTACGTGGTGTCCTCCTTGTCAAGAGGAGTTGAAACGGGTGCAGAAGGAGATTCTTGATCGCTTTAAAGGGAAAGATTTCGTGTTCTTGGCTATTTCTCGCGAGGAGAGTAAGGAGCAGGTGAAGAAGTTTCGAGAAAGAAATGGATACACGTTCCCTATGGGACTTGATCCGGAACGTAAGATTTATTCGAAGTTTGCCACGGCAACCATTCCTCGAAATTTTATTATTGATAAGAAGGGAAAGATCGTGGAGATTGAGGTCGGTTATACTAAGGAGGCTTTTGCGAAGATGATCGAGAAATTGGAAAAGTTGCTGAAATAGTATTTGCTCGTTGTTATTGTAAAATCTTGGAATAATTCTTGAGGTATGACATTATTCCGGAGTGTTATGGTGTGTTGTAAGCATGGGGTAAGTGATGGTATTATATAATTAAAATGCTTTAAAGGAAGATTGGAATTCTTTAGAAGAGAAGTGGCGTATTTTTCGTTAAATATAATATCTTTGCCTTTAATTACGAGTAAAGGATCGTTTATTGTTACCAAGAATGCAGAATGTGGAGAAGATAAATATACGGAAACAGGAGGTATTTGATAGCTATTTTCGGCGTTATTATCAGATACTTTGCTATTTTGCGTGTCATTATCTGAAGGAGCAGGATGAGGCGGAAGATGTGGTTCAAGAGGTGTTTATGAAACTATTGAACGGGGAAGAGTGCTTTGATAACGAAAATCATTTGAAACATTATCTTTATAAGGCTGTTCGTAATAGTTGCTTGAACCAAATAAAAATGACCAGTATTCGTTCTGATATACTAGGATCTATACAAAAAGATACAGAGGAAGATGAGAATAATTTTTTTGTGAACGTTGTACGAGCCGAAGTCTACCAAGAGATCATGGAAGCTATACAGGAGTTGCCGACGGAATGTGGGCGAGTTTTTAAGTTGGCATATGTGGATGGTTTCAGTAATGAAGAGATTGCTACACAGCTCTCGATTAGTGTGAATACTGTAAAAGTTCAAAAAAATAAAGCAAAAATTCTGTTACGAGAAAAATTGAAAGGGTTATATCCGGTAATGTTGTTATTACTAGGTAATTATTGGGGATATTATTTTTTTTCCTAAAAAAGTTGTCTTTTGCGTAATCCTTTTTTCTGAGTTGTTTGTAATAGGGGAAATTTTACGAGAGAGATGAAGAAACCATTGGGATTTGCAAAAGAGTTATTACGGTATAGCTGGGGAGAACTTTCCGGGGACGAAAAGGAAAGTGTGGAAGAGATGTTATCTAAGGTGAGGGGATTAGAAGAACTGGCGGGAGAATTAAGGGATAAAGAACGGGTTGGAAGTGAATTGCGTGCTGTGGGGAGTTTTGACGTAGAGAAAGCTTTAGTTCGGTTAAAAAAGAGACAACGTGGAAAGAAACGTTTGTTTTTACCTTGGGTGGCTGCGTCAGTTGTGGTTATGGTGGGAATTTCTGCATTTTTGTTGTTGAACCGGGAGACGGGTATGGTGAATTCATCCATGGAAGAAAAAATAGAACCGGGTAAAGCGATAGTTACATTGGAGATGGCTTCTGGACTAAAGTATCGATTAGACACCTTGTCTTCAATCGTTCGTAATAATCGGATAAATGTTGCTTTTGATAATGATGCAGGGGTTCTGAAAATAAAAGAGCAGGATTCTACAGATTATCTATTGAAAGAAGTGGGACGTTACACGATAAATGTTCCGTATGGAGGAACTTATACAGTGGAATTATGTGACGGTACGAAGGTGTACTTGAATTCGGGTACGAAGTTGGAGTTCCCTTCTCGGTTTGACGGGGATATGCGTAGCGTAAGTTTGAAAGGAGAAGCTTATTTTGAAGTTGCTCGGAATGAAAGTAAGCCATTTATTGTAGAGGTGGATGAGATGAAAGTAAAGGTTTTGGGGACGGCTTTTAACGTAAAGTCGTATGTTGATGAGCCGGGAATTTACACGACGTTGGTGCAGGGAAGCGTCGCTATTCTTCGGGATGGGCAACCGGAGAAGATAATTAAACCGGGAGAACAGGCTTATTACAATAAGGGTGTTGGAATGTTGAGAGTTTCCCCGGTGGACGTGAATGAGTTTACGGCTTGGAAAGATGGTTTATTCTATTTTAAGGACATAACCTTGGAAGAAATTTTGAGAATCGTGGCAAGATGGTATGATCTTGAAATTTTTTACATGAATCAAAGTGCGAAGAGTGTCGTGTATAGTGGTAAAATGCCGATGTATTCCTCAGTAGAGGATGTGTTGCGAAAGTTTGAAATATCCGGAGATGTACGATTTGAATTGCAAGGTCGGGCATTGACGGTTTTTGATAAATAATAAACGGGATTGGGCAATCCCGTTTATGTACCCGCTCGTTGGGTGACGAGCAGACTAAATGTTTAATTTAATTGAATTACAAATTTATGAAAAAAAAATGGGATTTGTTGCCAAATTTTTGGCAACAATGGAAATCTAAATTCTTTTTGCGCATGAAAATCTCGATGATTTTATTGTTGGTGGGAGTGATGCACCTTTCTGCCAGTACATTTTCACAAACGAAAGTATCTTTGAATATGAAAGATGCGACCGTTCAGGAAATCTTTTCTAGTTTGGAAAAGATGACGAACTATACGTTTCTTTACAAATTGGATCTTGTTGATAAATGTGGTAAAATGGATGTAAATGCCACGGATAAGGATTTCAATCAGTTGTTGGAAGATTTATTACGTCCGTTAGGGTTGTCCTTTAAAATAGATGATCGGGTGGTGGTGATTACTGTTCGGGAAGATGATGGGAAAAAGGATATGGTAATTATTAAAGGTATTGTGAAGGGTGAAAATGGGCAGGTATTTCCGGGGGTAACAATTGTTTTGAAAGGTACAAGTGTTGGAGTTGCTTCTGATATGGAGGGAAAATTTGTTCTAAGTATTCCTAAACAAGAAAATATTAAATTATTGTTTTCTTTTGTTGGAATGAAAACAAAAGAAGTTGTTTGGAAGGGGGAGAAAATGCTGGAGGTTATATTGGAAGAGGAGTCCAAACAGATGGATGAGGTCGTGGTTACGGGATATAATACTATTAACCGGAGGGATATGGTGGGTTCCTACACGAGCGTGAAAGCTGCTGATGTTATTATGCCAGCGTATAACTCGATAGACCAGATGTTGCAGGGGCAAATAGCCGGTATGGTTGTGATGAACACAAGTTCTCGGGTGGGAACAACACCAAAAATCAAATTGAGAGGGACAACAACTATTTTTGGAAACCAATCCCCGTTATGGGTGGTTGACGGTATTGTGCAGGAGGACCCTTTAGAATTGGAAACAACTGACATTATGACACAGGACTTGAAAGATATTATTGGTAGTCAGATTTCTTGGTTGAACCCGATGGATATAGAAACAATTACCGTACTAAAAGATGCTTCAGCCACGGCTGTTTATGGTTCAAAGGCTTCTAACGGGGTAATTGTGATCACCACGAAGAAAGGGAAAGCAGGAAGGTTAACCGTGAACTACACGGGTAACATGACGATTAATACTCGCCCTAATTACGGGATGTTCAATTACATGAATTCCAAGGAACGGGTGCAGTTCTCGCAAGACGTCTATAATGCTGGAGCGTATTATGACAAAGAGCCGATAACTCAACCGTATACATACGAGGGTGCTATGAAAATGTATTTGGCAGGCGATTTAAGTTATGATGAATTTATGAAGAGAAAAACTTTTCTATCGACGGTTAATACGGATTGGTTCGATTTATTAACCCGTTCGGCTGTAAGTCATAGTCATAATGTGAGTTTGGCCGGGGGTACTGAAGCAATAACTTACAATGTTTCTTTGGGGTATAACAACACGCTAGGACAGGAGATCGGAAACTCCAATGAGAGAATGACCGGGAGGGTTGCGGTGAATATTCGTTTACACGAGAACGTGCGTTTGAATGCCAGTCTGAATGCAACTTCCAGTACAACAAAGGCTTTTGGCGAGGAAGTGAATCCAATGTCGTACGCCACGACAACGAGTCGTTCCATCCCGGCTTATGATGAAGAGGGAAATCCGGTATATTATCAAAAGCGGGCAACGTATTTGTATAATAGAAATGTACAGAGTTTGAGTTACAATTTTATCAATGAACGGGATAATAGTGGCTCTACCAATAAGAATTTACATGTATCTGCCGCTCTTAACTTCAGATGGAATATATTGGATTGGTTGAGTTATGAATTTACCGGAGGATATACAGCCTCGAACACGAATGGGGAAACTTATAACACGGAAAGAACATTTCGTGTGGCTTGGAGGTATCGTGGGTATGATTATGGAGCAGCCGAACCCAATAGTGCTTTATTTAAAGCGGCACTTTTGCCTTTCGGGGGTGTGTTGTTTACGACTGATGCTTCACAGCGAGCCTATAATATTCAGAATAAAGTGTTGTTATCTAAATCTTTTAATGAGGAACATCGGTTGAATGCCATGCTGGCAATGGAACTTCGTTCCTCTGCTGTTGCCAACAATGCCAATAAGGTATGGGGGTATATGCCTGACCGGGGAGAAACTCTGGTAAGGCCTACGCCTCCGGATGAATTACAGCCCATAAGTAATGCTGTTTCTGGTTGGGGAATATTGGATGAAATTTATGGGTCAGGATGGAAACGAACCAAGAATACGGATAATTATCTTTCTTTCTTTGCAACGGTTGCTTATTCGTTAAAAAATCGTTACGTGTTTAATTTCTCGATGCGAAATGACGAGTCAAATCGTTTCGGGCAGGACGTGAATAACCGGTTTGACCCGACATATTCTTTCGGTTTGTCTTGGAGAATGATGGACGAACCATGGCTCGAGGGAATGAAAAAATGGCTAAATGCCTTTAACATTCGAGCCACCTATGGAATACAGGGTAATGCGATGACTAAATTAGGACCGGATTTGACATTGAGACAATATGGAATTCTTTCGGTTTACAATCAGCATTACTCGAAGATCTCTAGTTTGCCGAACCCGAATCTTTCTTGGGAAAAAACAAAGTCTTGGGATTGGGGAGTGGATATGACGTTGTTTAATATATTTGATGTAGTGGTTGATTATTATAGAAGAAATTCGAACGTTATTGTTACTCAAGATTTGCCTTCCGAGTACGGGATTTCGACTATGAAGATGAACGGCGGAAAAATAACGAACGAAGGAGTTGAGTTTACGGTTAGTTTTACCCCGGTAAAGACTAAAGATTGGGCTTTAAGTATCTCGTTGAACTCTTCTAAAAACTGGAATGAAACGGGGAAAGAAGAATACGAAGCCACCAAAGATGAGTTACTTGCGGGTAGCAGCGATAAGATCTTGAAAAAAGGATATCCGGTTGGTGGTTTTTGGTCTTATTCTTTTGCGGGGTTAAGCAGCGAGGATGGTCGCCCCTTGTTTAATTATTTTGATGTGCCGGAAGCCGAAAGAAATTCCGGGGTTGATCCGACCACTTATCTGGTGTATTCCGGTACGAAAGAACCGAATTTTACCGGGGGATTGAATTTCAGTTTGCGTTGGAAGACGTTGACGCTTTCATCCGGCTTCTCTCTATTGTTAGGATGCAAAAAACGTTTGCCTTCCCCGTATGCCAATATACCTAATGGATCGAAAATCCCGGATTCGGATGTGAATTTGAGTAAAGATTTGACCAAACGTTGGAAGAAACCGGGAGATGAAAATTACACGAAAATCCCCGGATTGGTGACGACGCTGAGTAGTAATGTTACTTTACCGAATGGTTCGGAGGAACAGTGGATGAGGATATGGGAACAATCTGATGCTTTGGTTGCAGATGCTTCGTTCTTGCGTTGCAGACAATTGTCATTGTCTTGGCGGATTGGCGAAGATTGGTGCAAACGGATGGGCTTGAAGACGCTTTCCTTGAACGCTACGGTTTCAAATTTATTTGTTATAGCAAGTAAACGCTTTAATGGTTTTGATCCGGAATTGGGGGATAGCGTGCATCCGAAGAATTATTCCGTGGGAATTAATATTGGATTTTAAAAATGTAGGATGATGAAAAAGTTATTGATAATATTATTTGCGGGTTTATTAGCCGCGTGTTCAGATTTCTTGGAACCCAAGTCGCAAAGTGAATATATTCCTAGAGAAGCTGCTGCATTGAATGAGATGTTATTGGGAAATGCTTATATACAGGCGGCAGGAGGAGATGAAGTTATGAATCTGTTATTGATGTTTGACGATGATATCATGTGTTCGGATTCGCTGGGTGCGATAAACACGATGGTGATGACGGGTGATAATTTTCAGTTATTGGAAAAACTTTATGCTTGGCAGCCGGATATATTCATTCAGGAAGGTTCTTTAATGTATCGAACTCCTTGGGAGTGGTTCTATTCTTATATTCTGGGGGCGAATGCGGCATTGGATTACATTGATGGTGTTTCGGGAACCGATGATGAAAGAAATATCGTGAAGGCTCAGGCTTTGGCTCTGCGCGGTTTCTATTATTTCCAGCTGGTAAACATGTGGGGCGCTCCCTATAACCATGACAAGAAAGCATTGGGGGTACCCTTGAAAGTAACCAGCGCATTGGAAGCGAAAGAACTTCCGCGAAACACGGTTGAAGAAGTGTACGTTCAGATTTTGGCGGATTTGGATGAAGCCGAGAAAACATACGAGAAGTTGCCCAGGGAACAACAATACCGGAAAGATTACAGAACCAGTTTGCCGATGGTGCAATTATTGAAATCCAGAGTTTACCTGTACATGGAGGATTGGAAAAATGCGGCTATTTACGCTCGGAAAGTGATTGATGATTGGGATTTCATGTTGACAGACCTGAACTCGTTGCCCCAGAAAACGACGGCTCAACCGTATTATAATTTTATTTCGCAAGATTGTTCGGAAGTGATTTGGGTGTTCGGGAAGATAGCTAATTTCGTGAATTTAGTGAAGCAGCAGATGATGTTCCCCGATCCTTATAAACCGGGACAAAACTTAGAAACTAATTTCTTTAATGCTTCTTCCGAATTGCTTGAAGCTTTTAAAGCCGGGGATCTTCGCAAAGAAAATTATATCGTGCGTTCTCCCTACACCGATTCCAAAAATAACCAACATCTTGGCGGATATGCTCCTTATGGAAAATTTGCGGTGAACTATGCTCATGAACCTATTAGCAACACGAACTTCGCTCACGCGTTTCGGTTGGCGGAAGCTTATTTAAATCTGGCCGAGGCTGCCGCGTTGGATAAGGATGAGAAAACAGCTAGATGGGCATTGGAAACCTTGTTGGAGAAGCGTTTTGTGCCGGGGACAGTTTCGGTGACGGAAACGGGAAGTGCTTTAGTGGATCGTGTTCGTCTGGAAAGACGGTTGGAATTATGTTTCGAGGGGCATCGCTGGTTTGACCTGCGTCGTTACGGGATGCCATCTATCACTCACGAGTGGAAGAGTGATGGAAAGGTTATCAAGCGTTATACGCTGAAAGAAAAAGATCTGTTCTACACGTGGCCTATTCCACAGGAGGTGATGGAAGAGAACAGAAAGTTAGTACAAAATCCGTTACCGGAAGTAAGAAATTAAAGAGAATATACTATGAAATGGAGATATTATTTATATAGTTTGCTAGGCTGCGTCTTGTTTTTTTCCTGCTATGATGAAGATACATTAACGGTCGACGAGAGTGGCGAAGATTTAGTCCGGTTTGAATTCCCTCAAGGCACGAATTCATGGGATGATGATGTTGTAGCTATCAAGGAGAAATTCAATGTATGTATTATTTATAAGGATTTTCAAGCGTCTGATTTGAATCGGACATGGACAGGAGCTGCCGGAAATCAATCTTATTTTGGAGATGAATTAACAAGTGATGAGCAAGCCGAGTTTATGATCGGCTTTATGAAAAATCATGTTTTTGCCTATCTGAGTCCGCAAATTACTCAAAAGGTGTTTCCGATGTATTATTACATGGTTTATGATTGTCATGTTCCATTCGTGTTTGGACCTTACGATTTGAAAGCACCCGTGAAAACTATTTTTGACGGAATGGATTATTGGGCGCTTTGTATGTTCTACGGGGAATCGGATCCCATGTCGGATATGTTCTATGGTAGAATTGAAGCTCCGGAAACACCAGAAGATTTTTGGGAATGGAGGGGAATTATTTTGTATGAAATTTTAGAGAAAGCCTATGAAAAGGGAAATATAATTGTGCCGGAAGAATTTCAAGCAGGGATTGACTATAAAACAGAGGTCGAGTCTGATCCGGGAACGGAGGAGAATCCCAATTATTACGCGAAGCGAGGGTTCCCGGGGGCATCGTATGGTTTCCTAAGGTTGGATGCGTTGAGCAAAATTGAATACACGAGCCCGAGTAAGAACTTTTTCGCTTATATACATTTGGGTATGAGGTACACTTCGGAAGCACTGGAAGCACTGCATCCGAAAGCAAATAATCCCTTGTTGTGGGAGAAGCGTCAATATGTTCTTAATTACATGAAGACTAAATACGATTTGGATCTGGAGGCGATTGCTAAAATCCCGGATATGAATTAATTATCAAAAGAAATGTTTCAAATAATGGAACTGTCTAACGTTTTTTTTGTTAGACAGTTTCCACTCTAGTGTGAATAAAAAAATGTATTGTATGAATTATTGGTATGTAAATTTACTGGGACTACTCTTTTTTATTTTCCCGTGTAGTGGAAATGCTCAGTCCCGAACTTCGTTGCTAGACGAGGTAATTAAAGAATGGAATGGCTACAGTCTTGAGGGAGCAACGATAGAATCGATTTTAGAGCAGAAAGCGGCGGTGGAGAAAATGATTCTTACCCGTGACAAAAAAGATGAAATGGCACGTCTTGCCAATCAGGTTAAAGCGATAAATTCGGTTGCCGATTATTATAGAGTGCACCGAAATGCAGGTGTGAATAAAAGCGTGTTGCGGAAGATATTGAAAGGTGTACGTTTTGATTCGCAGGAATTTCTGGCGCTTCCCAACCTGAATAGAAATATAGATACTTATTTCAACGTGAAAGCTTTGGCGGACGGTTACGAAGCATCCCGGATTTTAGACGATAAGCGGGATGAATTGGAGTATGAAAAATACAAACAAATATTGGAGTCCCGAAATTCCGATTTGATTTTGTCTTATTTTGCAGGGATTAGGAGTGATTTTATTCTCAATTACACGGAGGCATTGAAAAAAGCCCGTCCTCTGTTCGAACAATATATGCCGGAGGGAGAATTAAGGCAGTTGGTAATGGATTTGTATGCCGCGAAGGAACGTTTGAGTCCGGGAAAGGATGCCCCTCTTTTTACTTTAATAGACTATAAAAGACAAAAGCATTCTCTTCAAGATTTCAGGGGTAAAATATTAATAATCGACGTGTGGGCGACTTGGTGTGGAGGATGTATCCATAAATTGCCTTATTTTATGAAAGTTGCGGAGAAGTATAAAGATCGTGCGGACGTGGAATTTATCACGATATCCATTGACGAGGAGAGCAAGTTTAATCATTGGAAGTACTCTTTGCCAAGATACAAATTGTTAGGAGTTAAGAATTTGATCGCTTTCCCGAAGACGACACCCTTTCAGGATGATTATGATGTACATGGTATTCCCCGGTATATCATAATAGGTAAAGACGGGAAAATAATTGATACCGATGTTCCCGGTCCGGGAAATGGTTTCGAAGAATTTGTGGATAAATTATTAGGTAGTTCAATTTAAGCGTACGAGATATGAATAATTGTGTAAAGAAAGGCGTTTTGCTGGTCGTTGCAGTTTTTGCTTTCATGAGTGGCTGGGGGCAAGCGAACGTTTTGGAACAGCAAAAGAAGGAATTCGAGCAGGGAAAACGTGATATCGATTTTTTAGCGTCTTATATAGCTAATTTAAAAGAGAGTAAGGATCGTCAAGCGTTGAGTCGGGCGTTGGATTGTTATATCGTGCTTTTGCCTGCGGAACAACGGTACACGGAACAATGTGTGCAGGACTTTATCAATTACATTGATTATCAGGAAAGTCAAGTTTGTTTGGATTATATAAAAAATTGGGATAAACTGAATTTGCGGGAGGAACAGGTGAAACAGATGGGTCCCAAGATGGAAGTGATGATTTTATGGCCTGTATTTCATTGGATGACTTCTCCCGCCGAGAAAAAGCCGATTCAACCCGATTGTGAAGAAGTCGTGTTATTATTGGATAAGGGCAACGTGTCTGCCGTGTCCCCGACTTGTAAAACCTTGTTGGAAATGTGGCAATTATACAAGCGGAAGGATATCGATAAAATGGTGAAATTGTTCGTCGGAATGCTGCAATCCGGATGGACTGTAAGCGGGATAGTAGATACCAGTGTGATAGGTTATTTAGCGAATTATCTGTTGGAGGAAACAAACGTGTCACAGGCACGGGAAATACAATCTGTTCTGGAAAACCTCTTGAAGGACGATTCATTGGAAAAGTCTAAAGTCGGTTTATTAAAAGGATGGAATGATGATTTTACCGGTAAAGTCTTACTAGGAGAGGAATAATGAAAATAGGGATTATTTTTATCTTGCTGTTGTGTATCGGGTGTTCCGGTACACAACAATATTCCTTCTCGATTCGGGGAAACGTGGAAGGAGCTAAATATGGCAAAGCATTCTTGTTAACGCCCAAGGATGAAGTCATTTGTTCCACGAAAATCGATGGAGGAGATTTTGAATTACGAGGAACTTTGGAAGAGCCCGGGCAATATGTATTGAGAGTGAACCGACAACAATTCATGTTCTTCATGGATGGAAAGAACATGAGAATAGAGTGCCCCTATCGTTCCTTCTCGTCCAAGTACTTGAAAGGATCTCCGGCAAACGATTTGTCCATAGAGTACGGCAAACTCCAAGAGGACTATACAGCAAAGCAAGAGCGTTTTTTTAAAGAATATAAAAAAGCGACGGATGCCGGAGATCAAAAGGCGGCAGACGAGGCGATGACTCAAGTGCTGTTAGTTGGAGAAGCGGAATTTGCCCTCACGAAAGAGTTCGTACGAGAGCATCCCGATAATATCTTTTCGGCTTTCATTTCGGAGAAAGCGGGGAGAGAGAATTACACGAAGGCAAAAGAGTTGTACGAGTTGCTGACCCCGCGGGCACAACAATGTTCATGGGGATGGCTGTTGAAACAGCACCTTGACGGTTTGGCGGCATCCGCCGAAGGATTGATGTGTCCGGAATTTACCGTGTCGGATGAGGATGGTAATCAAGTTACAATGAGTTCCTTGAAGGGTGATATTCTCGTTCTCGACTTTTGGGCATCCTGGTGTGGTCCGTGCCGTCAGGAAATGAAAAGTTTGAGAGAACAATATAAGGAGTTCAAGGACAAAGGCGTACGTTTCGTGAGCATCTCTTTGGATGCCTCGTCGGATAAATGGAAAAAAGCGTGCGAGGAAGAGAACATTCCTTGGCTCAGTACTTTGGCGGATGGCGGATGGGATGATTCCGAAGTGCGGAAATTGTTCGGTATACAATCCATCCCTCACATCGTGCTGGTTGGCAAAGATGGGAAAATCGTAGGTAAAAACGTGCGTCGCAATCTTTTGCGAGATAAAATCATCGAGTTGTTGAACAAGTAAATGGTGTTCCAAATGGGAAAAAAATTATTGATACAATTTATGATTGTATGTGGAGTTTGTGTGTCCGCTCATGCACGGGAACAACAAGCCTGTGACACGAGTACAGTCGTGAAAATGAATCGCTTGTATGATCGTGTGATGAACGGGGAAATGGATATCGACACCCCGGACTTGGAATCATTGCGGGAATCTGAAATCATTCGCCTTGTGAATAGTTTCTTGGATCTTAAAGAACCCAAAACGGATGTGATGGGGCGTGCCACGTGGGTATTGTATAACATCCGGAGCGAGCGAGTAAGAGAATGTTATGTTATGTGGGCATTAGCTGAGAAATTGGATCGAGGGGATAATACTTTTATCGATCATATTTTCACGGATATGGATTTGTGTTCCGTGTCTGAAAAATTGAAAAATAGAGCCCGGGAATTGGTTGCCTTGTACGAACCTTTGCAACCCGGGAAGGACGCCCCGGACTTTGAACTCGAGTCGAACGACGGGAAGACCGTTCGTTTGAACGATTTACAAGGGAAACCGTTGTTTATAGAGGTGTGGAAACTTGATTCCGCGAATTGCCGGAAAGATCTGGTACGTCTGGAGGAATTGAAGTCGGAACATAAAAATGTTCAATTCGTGACGGTTGTCGTTGAACCTCTCGGCAGGAAAGAGGCTTGGAAACAATTTTTGAGGGACAATGGTTACGAGGGCAAAGGCATTCATCTTTTTGCCGACGAGAATGCTGCTTTTCGCGAGACATATCGTATTAAGTACATCCCCCGGTGTATATTACTTGATGCGAAAGGGAAATTCCTAATCCCGTGGTGTATGTCGCCAAGGCATGAATATTTCCCCTATTTTTTTTCCATGTTGAAACAGCAACAGGGGGATAAGAATTAAGTAATGAATGTATTAAATAAATTGAGTGATGAAAAAAAAGAAATTATTCGGGATCGTGTTGTTCATGTGTGCCGTGTTGGTAGTGGAAGCACAGATGCGTGTCGATTGGCATTTATTGTCGCCTGCTAAAGACAAAGTTTACGGGGCAGGTATTTTAGAAGCTTACTGCGAGTTGGAGAACAATACACCCAAGCGAAAAGTGGTAGTGGCGTTAATTGATGCGGGTTTTGACGTGCAACACGAGGCTTTGGCTAACGTATTGTGGCGTAACAAGAAAGAAGTTGCCAGGAATGGAAAAGACGACGATAAAAACGGGTATAAGGATGACCTGCATGGTTGGAATTTTCTCGCGTCGCCTGATGGTAAGTTAATTGAAAAGGCTTCCGATGAGACTTTCCGACAGTTCTTGAAAGTGAAGGATCGTTTCGATGAACTTCACGGAAAGAAGAGAAGCGTTGAAGAAAATAACGAGTATGTCGATTACCTTAAATTTGCAAAGAACAGTCCGTTAGTATCTTTGTACATGGGGGCAAGTTTTAATTATAATATAGCTAAGGGCGTCGAAGAATTAAATCGGCTGTTACGGGAAAAATGTCCTGATCGTGAACCCACGTTGGAAGATTTTGCTGCCTTGAACCCGATCGTGCAACAATCCGGAGATACTCTTCAGAAGATTGCCTTTTATACTTATAATATAATATGGAGCTTCGGGAATAGAAATAAGAAATGGGATGACTTGTATCGAAACCGCTATAGAAGCAGTGAGGCACAGCGTCGAGAGTGTGAAAAAGCGTGGGCGGCTTTGGTCGACGAGAGGAGTTTGGCGAACGATGATTTCAATACCTTATCAAATAAATATTACGGGAACCATGAGTTCCTTTCTACTGCAGCCGACGAGGGAACAGCTGTGGCAGGCATTATCGCTGCCATGCCCGGTATCGCCAAGGGAATAAAGGGAATTTCCGATCAAGTGGAATTGATGCTTATCCGTGCCGTTCCCTCTTCCGGAGACGCATATGATAAAGACATAGCCTTGGCCATTCGTTACGCGGTGGAGCAAGGGGCTGATATCATCAATATCAGTTTCGGGAAATATATGTTGGACAACCCGAAATGGATAGATGACGCTATTGCCTACGCTGAGAAACACGATGTATTGATCGTGCATTCTGCCGGCGATAACTATCGTGACACGGATAAAGATCCTTATTTCCCGGTAAAACAAGGGCTGGGCAGTAAACGTGCGTTTACCAATATGATCACGGTCGGAGCCTCGGATATGGAGGGAAATCCTTATATCAACAGTAATTACGGGGCAGGCAGTGTCGATGTCTTCGCACCTGGGGTGCAATTGTATACAACGGTTCGCGGTGATAACTATAGGAAAGTGACGGGCACGAAAATAGCGGCTCCGGTGGTCACCGGTATCGCTGCTATGTTGAAATCTTATTATCCCTCGCTCAAAGCCTCACAAATGAAGGATATTCTAGTGCGTACGGCTCGGCAGACGCCCTCAGCTGCAGTCCCCTTCCCGCATGATCAGACCAATAGTGAAGGTGCTCCGACCGGGGGATATGACCAGTTGTGTGTATCGGGAGGTATTATTGATGCTGTTGCCGCTGTAAAGCTGGCATGCGAGATTTGTAAGGGAAAGTAATTAAAAATATTCAGTATGAAATTCAAACAATTATATATTAGTCTGTTGGTCGTGTGTCTTGCTTTTTCGTATTTCACGACCAAGGCAGAAACCCCTGCCTTTTATGTAGAAGTGCCTTACACGACCATCAATGGGAAGATTATCATTGAAGCGCAGGCAGAAGGCGTCCCGGGAAAATTTATTTTTGACACGGGGGCACCTACTTATATCACCTACTCTTTGGCTCGGCGTCTTTCTTTAGAATCCACGAACACGCAAAATATTCTTGATGCTCACAATCAGTCGATGACCTTGGAGAAGACACAATTAAAACGTTTGTCGATGGGGATGCCGGGAATTAATATAGAAGAAATTCCGGTTACGATTATGCCTGAAGGTCATCTTATCGAACAATTCGGTGTGGATGGGATGATCGGTTGCGAGTTGTTCCCGGGGGCTGTCGTGCGTATTGATTCCCGCCAGAAAAAGATAATTATAACCGATAATATTTCTCTTTTCCATATTAATTTGAGGAATCGTTTGCCGTTGCTTCACGTGCAAGGACAGATTCCATTTATAGAATTGAACGTGGGAGTGGGGGTGATCGAAACGGTTATGTTTGATAGCGGTTCGGGAGCTTTTTATGAAATGATCTCCGCCACGGCGTCGGAAGCCCTTCGGGAGAATGCTGCCGCTTTGCTATCCAAGGGATACGGTAGTAGTGGAATCGGGATGGCAGGTGCAGCCTCTGCCGGTGAACATAATTTGATTCGTTTGTTTGAATTGCGTGTCAGCACGGGACGTTTCCAGAATATTGTTACAGAATCGATGGATGCACCGTATTCCCGTTTGGGTTCACAATTATTGGACTACGGTACGGTGACGATTGATTACGCCTCGAGTGCTTTTTATTTTGAGCCTTTTGAATCGGCACCTCAAGATTTGTACAAGAAAAGATGGAACGTAGATTTTACTATGGCGAATGGTCATGTCGTGATTGCTTGCGTTTGGGGGGATTTGGTGGAGAAGATTTCTCCC
This sequence comes from Butyricimonas sp. BSD2780061689_150309_C8, assembly GCF_015560935.1. Classification (NCBI taxonomy): domain Bacteria; kingdom Pseudomonadati; phylum Bacteroidota; class Bacteroidia; order Bacteroidales; family Odoribacteraceae; genus Butyricimonas; species Butyricimonas sp. BSD2780061689_150309_C8. Next base: position 55,185 of record NZ_JADMSV010000022.1, on the reverse strand, counting down.
GGAGATCGTGTTTTGAAGATAGACGGGGAACCCGTCGGGGAGGTAAATGTCTCCGATGCGTTGCAGTCTTCGATCGTGAAAATTAAGAACGAGAAAGCTATTATCACTGTTTTGCGACAGGACGGTACGGAGGTCGAGGTTGCTATTGAAAAGAAGTGAGTAATTGACACTCTGTTCGGTATTGGGTATTTTATGTTCCTTGATCGATCTGCAAAGGTGTGTTTCTTTCTATGTATAACAAAACCCCAAAAGTTTTAGTCTAACTTTTGGGGTTCTATTCATTTTTTATGATGTGAAATGTGTGTATAGCATGGGATATAAAAGGAATAGAATTCCCAGTTTATCTTGAAGGCGTTTCAGTGCAATTTGTTTTTGTTTCTTCACGGTATCCACGGCCAATCCTAATTCTACTGCTATTTCAGAAGGTTTTTTGCCTTCTAATGTGAGCGTACAAATTTTTTTGCATTGTGGCGGCAATTCATCAATAGAGGCGAGTAGTTGACGGTATACTTCTTCTTGAATGAGATTATTTAGTACGATAGGTTCTTCTTGTTCTTGCCAGTTATTCGTGATTTCTCTTTCGTGATGTTGTTGAATTTTAAGATTTCGGAGATAAGTAAAACATTTATTGCGAACAGAACGGTATAAATAGGTTCGAATAATTAGTTCATTTTCGAAATGAATTTGTTTTTCCCACAAGTAGACGAATATCTCTTGCACGATGTCTTCTGCTGCCTCGTGATTATTAATGTAATGGAAGGCAAATTGCACGAGTGATGGATAAAATTCTTTAAATAGAATTTTATATTCCTTTTCCTTGTATATGTTACGAATGTCATCCATATCAAATTATTCCACCACGAATCGGTTTAGTGTGAGACAAATTTAGAGTTTTTTTATATTTATGCAAGAGAACGCGTGATTTTTTCTGAATTCTTTTACCACTCTTTCCCGAGTTATGAGTCCTTATATAAACATGGAACAAAAAGTATGGATAAAGGTTTTGAAATTGCGGATATTATTGTTGCATTCATAAAGGGGGATGCGACCCCGGAGCAAATTGTCCGGTTGGACGAGTGGCAAAATGAGTCTGATGAGAATAAACGTTTGTTTGTTTCATTGCTGGATGAAACAAATTTTGATTTGCAAGTACGGGTACGGAAGGAATTGAATATAGAGAAAGCGTTTAATCAGGTTAAATCTAGAAAACGGACGCATGATCGGAGGTTTAAACGAGTGTGGCAACTTTCTCTTGTCGCTTCTCTTGCACTTCTTGTTGTGGTGAGTAGTGTTATGCTGTATAAAGGCCGGGAGGCTGGTGTAAAATCAGAGATTGATCAAGGGGTTATTTCGGGCGGTACGAATAAGGCACTTTTGACATTATCAACGGGAAAGCAAATACTGTTAGATAAACAAGATACATTATTACAAAGTGATATAACTCGTATTCGAGTTGCGAGTGATAAAGGAGTTACTTACGAGAGTATCGATGGGGATTCGTTGATTCAGTTAGCGTATAATACAATGGAAATTCCTCCTAGGGCAGAATTTCAACTGGTTCTATCAGACGGAACGAAAGTCTGGTTGAACGCGGGTTCTAAATTGCGTTATCCGGAAAGATTTGTTGGAGATGAACGACAGGTAGAATTGAATGGTGAGGCTTATTTTGACGTGGTTCATGATGAAAAGGCCCCGTTTATAGTGAAAACTTCTCGATCGACAATAACCGTGTTGGGGACGGAGTTCGGAGTTCGGGATTACGAGGGGAAAGCTAATCTGACAACGTTGGTTCAGGGGCGCGTGGCCGTGTGTGACTCCATGAATAAATCGTATGTGATTTATCCGGGACAACAGGTTATTATTGATGAGCGAGGGACAACAGTGGAAGACGTGGAAACAGCCTATTTTACTTCATGGAAAGATGGTTACTTTACATTTAACCAAGCGACTTTGGGTGATATCATGGATGAATTGTCCCAATGGTATGATTTTGATTGTTTCTTTACTAATACCACGGTGACGAACTTGCGATTGACGGCGAGATTAAAGAAGTATGATGATATTAATGTTCTCTTGGATATATTATCTGATACCGGAGATGTTTGTTTCTCTCGAAAAGGGCGAGCGATCACGGTGACAGAAATTAGCCGATAAAATACCACGGGGAATAGGCTCCACCCAAATTCCCCGTAAGTATTTATTAATTAATAAATAATTGAATTACAAATTTATGGAAAAAAATGGAAAATGCAGGTATTATCTGCCAGAAAAATGGAGATTTTTAAAAGGGTTCACGAGGCTCTTGATGTTAATCTGCCTTGTCAATCTGCCGGTACACGTTTTCTCCCAAGAGAAAAGGTTCTCGTTTGAGTTCACGAACGTACCCGTGAGTACTGTTTTTCTTAATATCGAGAAAAATAGTGATTATTCTTTCGTGTATAATTCGCAAGAATTACAGAAGATTGGATTGAAAGATTACAAGTTCGAAAATACCACGGTTCGTGAGATTTTAGAAACTTGTCTGAAAGGATCGGATTTAGTGTATGAAATTCGAGATAAGCATATCGTTATCCGGCGTGCTAATGGAAATGAGCAAGGAAAGAAAATGGTTCTAGTCCGGGGACAAGTGTTAAGTGTCGATAGTGTTGGTTTGCCGGGGGTGACCGTTTTGATAAAAGGAACAACAACGGGAGTGACAACGGACCACAAGGGCTATTACTCTATTTTTGTTCCTCAACAAGAAAAGGTGGTCTTGGTGTTTTCATTTATGGGAATGAAACAACAAGAAATTCGGTACACGGGGAAAGAGGTAATCAATGTAATGATGGAAGAGGATTTAAAAACCGTGGAAGAGGTTGTCGTTACCGGTTATCAAAATATTCGTAAAACCGATATGGTGGGATCTGCCCAGAGGATCAACCGGGATGAGTTGTTTTTCGATGGAACGAATAGTCTTGAACAAATGTTACAGGGAAAGCTCGCCGGCACGGTGGTGAACAACACTAGTGGATTGGTGGGATCTCGTCAAAAAGTTCGTGTCCGGGGGACATCCACGTTGTTAGGGAATCAAGAGCCTGTCTGGGTAGTGGACGGGATTATTCAAGAGGATCCGTTACCTTTTAAAGCTCAGGAGTTTTCATCTACAGGGGCGATATCTAGTGATAATTTTGATATGGTTCGTGATTTTGTGGGTAATGCGATTAGTTGGTTGAATCCCAATGATATTGAAAATATCACCGTGTTGAAAGATGCCTCGGCAACAGTTCTTTATGGAGTAAAAGCGGCCAACGGGGTGATCGTGATTACAACAAGAAAGGGTACTCAAGGACGGATGTCTGTAAATTATAGCGGTAATTTTTCAATCAGTTCGCGCTTGACGTATGATAAGATGCATTTGATGAACTCGAAAGAACGAATTGATGCGTCGCGGGAAATCTATAGTAATAGGGTTGTGTATAACGGGCGAACGTTGGAGGAAGTCGGGTATGAAGGCGTCTTGAAAAAATACTTGAATAAAGAGATAACGTATGACATGTTTGATGCGGAGGTGAAATACTTGGAATCGGTAAACACGGATTGGTTTGATTTGCTGTATCGTAACCCTTTTAATCATAGCCATAGCTTGAGTATTTCCGGGGGGACGGATAAGGTGGATTATTATTGGTCTTTAAGTGTTAAAGATAATAAGGGGGCAGCTAAAGGGAATGACCTGCGTTCTTATAGTTCGTTGATGAAAATGACTTTTCGTTTGGGAGATAAAATTATTGTCAATGCACAATTAAACGGGGATTATACTAAAACAGATGGGTTTTATCAAGTGAATCCTTACCAGTATGCAAGAACAACGAGTCGGGCAATACCTTGTTTTAACGAGGATGGTACATATTTTTTCTATCCCTCTAAAACGAACACGAAGATGATGTCTTATAATGTTTTGAACGAGTTGGACAACACGGGAAATAAGAATCATAAAAAGAGTTTGGGGACCACGGTGGGCCTTCGTTACACGATTATGAGCGGGTTGAATTTCGAGACGCTTTTAGGGTTGGCATATAGTGGTACGACGGGAGAATCATACGCTTCGGAACGTAGTTTTTATATCGCGAATAAAAGAGGGTATGATTATGGCCTTTTCGGGTCGGAGACCACGGAATACAAGTCATCGCAATTACCTCATGGTGGGGAATTGAACACGACGAACGATCAGAATTTAACGTTGACGTGGAGAAATACGATTGCTTACGATCATGTGTTTGGGGAGAAGCATCGGTTGGGAGTGTTTGCCGGAGTCGAGTGTCGGAGTTCAAAATATGATGGCACGAGTGAAACGACTTACGGGTATTTTCCGGATAGGGGTAAAACGGTGACATTACCTCCGTTACAGTATACTTCAGGAACAGCGAAGTTCGATAATCCGATATATTTATTCATGAAAAAAAACATTGTTGATAAGAAATCAAATTATATGTCTTATTTCGGGTCGTTGACTTATTCTTTTGCAGAACGTTACGTGGTGACGGGTAGTATTCGGAGTGATGCGTCGAATCGTTTTGGGCAAGATACGAAACATCGTTTCCTACCAACATGGTCAATAGGGGGTGTGTGGCATATGACCAATGAATCGTGGATGCAGACCCAGAATTTTTTCAATGAATTAAGTTTTCGTGCAACGTATGGTTGGCAAGGAAACGTGGCGGAAAATTATGGTCCTAATTTAGTGGCACAAATATCCGGGTTAGAGTATTACACGAAAGAGTACCAGTTGAAAGTGAAATCATTACCTTACGGGGATTTGAGATGGGAAAAAACAAAAACGGTAAATCTAGGAATTGATATTGGCTTATTGAAAAATCGATTGATGGTTACGGCCGAGTATTATAATAAGAAAACAGAAGATGTCATTCTAAATAAAGAAGTTGCTTATGAATATGGCGTGAGTTCAATGCCTATTAACGGGGGGGACTTGCATAATAAAGGTTGGGAATTAAGTGTGAACATGACGCCTGTGAGAACCAAGAATTTCTTGTGGAATTTATCTTTTAACACGTCTAAAAATTACAACAAGATGGACTCGAAGACCGAACAAAATAAAAATTGGCGTTCGGCTGCCAGTGGACGTTTAGCGAAAGAGGGGTATGCGGTGTCTTCCATCTGGACGTTCGAATTTACAGGCTTGACGAATGAAGGACGTCCCACGTTTTATATCCCGACGATAGAAGAGTTGCCGGAAGGTATAAAAGATGCAACTGCTTTTATGAAATATTCCGGAACGTTGGAGCCTGATTTTGCAGGTGGAATATCAACCTCTTTGCGATACAAGACATTAACTTTGGCTGCTTCTTTTAACGTGAATATTGGAAGTAAACGTTTCCTGGAAGCGTTGTTCCCGGAATCTATGGTGAATGATGCTCCGAGTGCTTATTCAAATTTGTCAAAGGAATTACTAGGTCGTTGGAAAAATGCCGGGGATGAAGTTAGAACAAATATTCCGACATTTCCTTCTGCCGGTTTGAGCAGTACGCCTAGAGATTGTGTTGTCGCATCTGAATATCTTTACCGGATGTATAATTACAGTGACATACGTGTTGTTGACGGTTCTTTTTTCCGTTGCAATAATATCTCCTTAAGCTATACATTTCCGGAGAAAATAGTAAAACAATTATACTTGACTCATTTGGCGCTAACGGCAGGTGTGAGCAATCCTTTTATTATTGTGAGTAAAGATTATAAAGGTGTGGATCCGGAAGTCGCGACGGGATCTCAACCGATCGTGAGGACGTATTCATTAGGCTTAAATATTAGTTTCTAAAATTTTGAATGATATGAAAAATATAAAATATTGTATAGTTATTTTGGGAATGATACTAGCTGTCGGGTGTGGTGATTTTTTGGATGAATATAGTCAGGATGAGATCATTCCGAGTACGGCTGATGACTTGGACCAGTTGTTGGTGGGGGAAGCGTACCCGATTGTATTACCAATTTTGTCTTATCTGGATTTATTAACAGATGATGTGGAAAGTAATTATCCTACGAATTCGACTCAGTATCAATGTTTGGTAACCGGAGCAGGTGTTTTTACTTGGGCTGAAGATATGTATGAGAGGTTAGAAGAAAATACAAAGACCCCGATAAATACGTGGGAATATTATTATGCCCGCATTATGGGGTGTAATGTTGTGTTGGATAATATCGATGCGGCGATAGGAGATGTGAGCAAAAAGGGTAATGTGAAAGGACAGGCCTTGACGATGAGAGCTTATTACCATTTTATGTTGGTCAATTTGTTTGCACGACCTTATAATATGGAAGGTATTGACCTTTCTAAAGAATCTGGGATTCCGTTAATGCTTTCGTCTGCTGTTAAAGATGAGGCTCCTAAACGAGCCACTTTGGAACAGGTGTACAAGCAAATAGAGAAGGATCTGCTTGAGGCTGCACCTCTGATGAAGCTATATGGTCAGAATAATAATTCGTTTAAAGCGAATGATCTATTTACTTATAATTTATTATCTCGTTTGTATCTTTATGAAGAAAAGTGGGAGAAGGTAATAGAATATGCGGATTATGTGATCGAGCGTAAACCGGTGCTATTGAATTTGTCTGATATCGTAATGGCAAGCGGTTTGTTTAATTGGTCATTTGGTACAAAGAATGTTTTTGATGAGGCTAGTGAAGAACGAATCTGGAGATATTCAAGAAATAATGAATTTGGTCCTTTTTTTTATCTTTACAATGCTCCTGTTGCTTTCCAAGCATCGGAAGAATTAAAAGATTTGTATGAAAAAGATAAAGGGGGTAATTCTGCGGATTTAAGATTAGGATGTTATTATCGCAGTTATTCACAATCGGGTTCAACAAGAATACAATACGGGCAAAAAGCTATTACCGGAACTTCTAAAGGAATGAGAGTGGCAGAGGCTTACTTGAATCGGGCGGAGGCTCAAATTCGGTTGTATTTGCAGAATGGTAATGACGAATTAAGAAAAGCGGCTTTAAAGGATTTGAATTACTTGCGGTCCCGTCGTTTTGATACACGTACGGAATTGTATAAGGATATAGACAAAAACGGGGAGGCGTTATTGGAATTTTGTTTGGATGAGCGTCGCCGGGAGCTGAGTTTTGAAGAACATCGTTGGTTTGATTTGCGTCGTAACGGGATGCCTGAAATTATTCATATACTGACTCTCGAGGCAGGAATGCCCGTGACGTTTGTTTTGGAAGAGAAAAGTGACAAGTATGTTTTGCCAATACCTCGTAATGTTTCAGATAGAAATCCGAATTTAAAATAGATAAGTATGAAAACAAGAATATGGATATTGATTGGAATGTTAATGGGAGTGATTGTAAGTTGTAGCGAGGATAGTATTTCTCCGTCAACAGATCCCGAAACATTTGATGGGTTGTATAGTTTGCCTCAAGGAAATCATGATTATGATGTTCGTATCGTGGAGTTGTCAAATAAATACAACACTAGAATTTATTATAAATTCGTTGATAAAGATTATTATTGGGGAGTGAGTACGGATATTCGTTGGCGATTTGACACGGTGAATAATAAAATTGTAGCAGGGTATGATGCCTTGCCTGCCGATGAAAATTATGTAGGAGAACAGTTGGATTTATTGGAAAATCATTTCTTAAAATACTTTTCGGACACCATGCTATTGCGAACCATGCCATATAAAGTATTATTGTCCAGTGTGTTTGATTATATAATATATTCAAGTACCGGGATGCCGGAAGTCTTGCCCCGTACGTTGGTAAACGCTTATTCCGGGTATGACTATCTTGCATTTAATTGGGGAAATGTAAACGTGAAGACGATGACTTCCGAACAGATTAATGCTTTTAAAAATGATGCGGTCTGTGTCTTTTTGCAGCGATTAGCAGATAAAGAATTGATAAAGCGTTCGACGGCATTTACTTCCGTAACAAATTATGGTGCTTCCATGACAGCTGCAAATATGTACGAGTTTGGTATTCTTCATTATAGTTATCGAACCATCGCGGGCGATTGGGAGCAATACGTGAAAGCCATTGTTTCAACCCCGTATGAACAATTGATTGCCCCGGGTGGAATCTTGCATCCGGATATTGATAAAAAGCAGATGATTCGTAAGAAATATGATTATATGATCAATCACTTTAAAGAAGAGTATAATATTGATTTGCAAGCTATAGGTGATGATGTACAAAATTGAAATGCTGGATATGAGAAAAGTTAGGAATTGGATTCTATTGTCTTTAGCTCTTTTGTTGTCTTGTAATCGAGATGCTGTTTATACGGTGTCTATTCAGGGAGAATTAGAAGGGATAAAGTATGGAACGGCATATTTAAGGACTTTCGGGGAGAGGGATTCTTTTCTACTTTCTTCTGCGATAGAGAAAGGTCGATTTGTGTTAGAAGGCGTGTTGCCGGAGAAAGGTCGTTATACCTTACAGATCAATAGGAAAGTGTTATATCTTTTCCTCGATGGAGAGAAAATGCAGTTAAAGGGTGATTATAAGCAACTGAATAATTCTGATGTGAAAGGTTCTTTGGCTAATGAATTGGAACAAGAATTTTATTTATTACTAGAAGAAAATTATCAGAAAGAATTTCAGAAACTTCAAGCTATTTATAGAGAGATTATACAACAAGAAGACCAACATGCGGCCGATGACGTGATGAGTCAGATGTTGCAATTGGATGAAAAACGCTACGTGCTAGTAAGAGACTTTATAAAAACTCATCCGGATAATATTTTTTCAATATTTCTGGCAAACACGGAAATAAAAGGAAGTTATGAAAAGGGGAAAGAGCTATATGCTCTTCTCTCCCCTTCCATGCAACAAACAGCACAGGGCAGGGAGGTGAAACAACAGGTTGATGAATTGGCTATTTCTGCATTGGGGGTGCCTTGTCCGGAAATTCAGGCCGAGACGGAGCAAGGGGGATTAGTTGCAATAGATTCTTTGAAAGGAAATTTTGTCGTGCTGGATTTTTGGGCCTCTTGGTGTGGACCTTGTCGGCAAGAGATGAAGAATCTAAGAATATTGTACAACGAGTTTGCTGTAAAGGGAGTCCGTTTCGTGAGTATATCGTTTGATGATTCTGTTGAGAAATGGAAAGAGGCGTGTGAAGAGGAGCAAATTCCTTGGATGAGTTTGCATGATAAAAATGGTTGGAAAAATTCGAAGATTCGGAAAGCGATGGGGATTCAGTTTATTCCTTTTATCATTTTATTAGATCGAGATGGAAATATTATTGCCAAGAATATTCGGAGGAATCAATTGCGTGATAAACTTCTTGAGGTAACGAAGGAGTAGTGTGAGTTGGTTAGTTAAAAATATGAATAAAATAGAACGTATGAAAATCACAGGTATAATTTTATTGTTTTTATTCAATTTGCTAGGTGTTGTGCCGAGCATGGGGCAAACACAGGAAGAAAAGGTGTATTCGAAAATAGATTTGATGTATAATGTTCTAAATCAGAAAGACAAGGCAACACTTCCTGCAGAAGAGTATAGTAAATGTTTTGATGAGGTTGATCTGGCTGTTATGTTGATGATAGATTCTTTGCCAACAGACGCTCTTAAAGCTAAAGCTGAATTAGTTGCCTATAAAAATGTGATGAATACATTGGGGCTATACGTGGATAGAGGAGGGAAGGATTTGGTAAAGAAATACAAGAAACGGCTTAAGGGATTAGATATGAAGTCTCCTTTTATAGACGAATTACCCTATATATATGAAGCCAACTTGTATGGAAGATACATGATGAATAACAAAATAGGAATGTCCATAAAAAGAGGAACTTATGTGCTTAAGAATTCTCGAAATGGTGTATTTCAGCGTAGATTCGTGCAACCTATCTTACAAGGATATATGGCGTATTATGGTTATTCAGATTCATTGCGTATGTTGATGAAAGATGTGAAACGTTATTCGAGAGATTCTCAGCTTTTAGCTTTTAGCGAAGAACTTAGGACTAAATGTTTGGCTTTGAGTAAAGGAAAGGTTGCCCCTGCGTTTACCATGATGGATGAAGATGGGAAAACTTACCAGTTGTCTGATTTTAGGGGAAAATATGTGTTGATGGATATTTGGGCTACAACGTGTGGACCATGTATAAAGGCCATGCCCGGTCTTATAGAGACTTCGAAACGATATGAGAATTACGATCATATCGTTATCATGTCTTTTGCTTTGAATGTTGGTCAGGAGGGATGGGCTAAATTTTTGAGAGAAAAAGATTTTGCAGGTAAAATGGTTCATATGCGTTGTGAAAGTAATATCTCTCAATTTATGACAGATTATGCCGTTGGTGTCCTTTTGCGTTACGTGCTAATTGATCCGGAAGGAAGAATCGTGGATGCATGGCATATTGCTCCTTCTGAGAAAGAATTCACGAAAATATTTAATAAAGAAGTTGGTATAAGATGATGAAAAGATATGGTGTATTATGCATGTTATTATTCTTTACCATAGGCATAAGATTTATTACGGTCGGGCAAAATGGAACCGACCAAGACGGTAAGATATTGCAAAAACTTTATTCTTGTTATAATCTTTTGCAAGAACCGGAATATATGAATTTGTCACCCGAAGAATATATGCGTTATTTCGTGGATATAGAAAAGAAAGCTTGTTCCATGATAGATTCTCTATCGAGTGTAGATTCGAAGAAAAAAGCTATTTTGTATCATAAATTGGGGTATTTAAATTCTTTGGGGAAATATGTGAAACAAAAAGAGGTAAAAGGTGCTGCAACATTGGAGGATGAGTTGGAGAGGCGTTTGGGTGATTTGGATATTGACTCTCCGGATTTGGATTTGTTGTCTGATATGGAGATTATGGGTTTGTTGGATAGTTATTACGCTTGGAAATCACCTCGGGCATCCGTGTGGGAGAGATCAATGGACGTTTTGTATAATGTGAAGAGTGAAAAGGTAAGGAGAGCTTATGCTTTCCAAAACTATAAAACAATGATACAATTGTATGGTTACACGATGTTTATAGAAAGTCTATCATGGGATTTTGAATTTTGTACCAGAGATTCCGTGATGCTCCGGGAGGTTCGGGAGTTGAAAGAAAAGTATAAAAATGATCATAAAAAATAGTCTTATTTGTAATTTTGTATATAAATCCCGGTGAAGCCGGGATTTATTGTTTTGTGAATGATAGGCTTAAAGGTGAATATAATTGATGGCATTCCGGATTAAATTATTATTTTTGTAATAATTATTAGATCCGAGGGAGCCGTTTATGAGAGTGATAAAGAAGGATATAGATATATTCATAGACCAACTACAGAAGGGTGATGAAGGTGCTTTTCGAGTTTTATTCGATGAGTTCTATACGGCTTTGTGTCTGTTTGCAGAACGTTTCCTTGGAGAGCGGGAAGCGGCGGCGGACGTGGTTCAGGAGGCTTTTTTGAAATATTGGGACAGGCACATGGATTTTGATAATTACTATAAGATAAAATCTTTTCTTTACGTGGTGGTTCGCCATGATTGTTTGAATTTACTTCGGAATAAGCGTGAGGATTTGCCGGTGACGGAGGATATTGCCATGGACTCGGATGAATTTTTTCATAATCAAGTCATGGAGGAAGAGGCATATCGTGTATTTTACCGGGCGATTGAGCATTTGCCGCCACAGATGCGGAACGTGATCAATTACGCCTTGGAAGGATTGAAGAATGCTGATATTGCTCAAAAAATGGGAGTGTCCGAGAATGCTGTGCATGCCTATAAGAAAGAGGCGTACAAGAGATTGAAAGAGAGTATGAAAGATTATTATTACCTGTTGGATATATTTTTCTTATATCTGTTTCTTTGATTAATAAATGTTAAATAATTAAGTACAACATACCCGATCTACCATTTCTTGTGTTGTAAGATTGAAAGAATTGATAAATATTCAATACAAGTAGTATGGATAAAGTGAAGTTTGATGTTGCGATTTTGGTGGGGAAGTATCTTGCCAACAATTTGACGGATGAAGAACAAAAGTATCTGTCCGATTGGCTTTCTTCGTCAGAAAAGAATCGTGTGTGGTTTGAACGGGTAACATCGGAGTCTTATCAGATTGAAAAAGGGAAAGCAACTCGTTCCATTAACGTGGAGGAGGGGTGGAAAGCTTTGGAATTTAAACGTGAATCCCGACTGGGGGGACGTCGCCGTCGGATTTATTGGATGCGTTACGTGGCGATGTTTGTCTTACCTCTGGCTATTGCCGTTTTATTACACCAAGTGTATTATTCCCGTAAAGATAAGGTGGAAATGGTACAGACAATTACTTCCGGAACGAGTAAGGCTATTCTTATATTGGCAGACGGTTTGCCCGTGGTGCTGGAACAACAACAAGAAAAAACATTGAAGGAATCGGATGGTACCAAGATTAACGTTCTGAAAGAACATATCAGTTACGAGAGTGGTGTTGATGATAAGCAAGAGAAGTCGGTATACCATGAATTGGTTATTCCTCGTGGGGGAGAGTTTTCTTTGACTTTGTCTGACGGAACGGAGGTCTACATGAATGCAGATTCTAAATTGCGTTTCCCGACAAAGTTCGGGAAGGGGGAACGGGTGGTAGAGTTGGAAGGGGAGGCCTATTTTCAGGTTGTTCATAACGAGGATGCTCCTTTTATCGTGAAAACTTCCCAGATGGCGATAAAAGTTTTGGGAACGGAGTTTAATGTTTCCGCTTATGCGGAGGATTCTATTATACGCACGACGTTAGTTCGGGGTTCCGTGAAGATTTCTTCGGAAGTCAGCGGGGAAAGCGTGGTTCTTCATCCCGGGGAACAGTCGGCTCTCAACCGGGGAGATCATTCCATGTTGGTGAGCGAGGTGGATGTGTCGTACGCGATGGCTTGGAAAGAAGGGCGTTTACGTTTTAAGGAGAAACCTTTGAAAGAGGTGATGAAAATTATATCTCGTTGGTATGATGTTGACGTGGTGTACGAGGACGAGGAAGTGAAGGATTATCCTTTCGGGTGTAATTTTAGTCGCCATGCGACGATAGAACCTTTATTGAAAGTATTCGAGGCGACGGGTACAATTGAAACGAGTATTCACGGTAGAAAAATATGGATTAGAAAGAGAAAATAAAACGGAAGATGGTGGTACATCTCCCGCTTGAATAAGTACTTTGTGGTAAAAGTACTATAAAGTTAAATAAATAAACACTCAAAGTTATGAAAAAAAATCATGGATTCCCCTATAAATGGGGAATAAAAATGAGGTATGTGTTGCTTGTATTACAAGTGGCCCTATTTCTTCCCCAATGGGGACATGCGAGCAATAATGTTTTATTGCCGGGACCTAAGATTAGCTTTTCGATGAAAGATGCTTTGATGAAAGATGTCATCTGGGAACTTGAAAAACGATCCGGGTTTGTATTCGCTTACAACGCGAATGATTTGTTGAAGGCGGGGAAAGTGAGCGTGGAGGTGAAGGACAAGGATGTCTATGAGGCGTTGGATATTTGCTTGAAAGGAACGGGTTTGACGTATGTCGTGCAACAAGATGTTATCGTGATCAAGCGGGCAGATGCTCCGGTGCAGGAAGTGAAAAAGGTCACGATTACGGGACGGGTTGTAGATAAGGATAGTCTGCCATTGCCGGGGGTAACGATTTTATTAAAACACACGACAATGGGTGTGGTTACCGACCAGAACGGACGTTATAGTATCACGATTCCGGATGTACAAGAGCCCGTGTTGATTTTTACTTTCGTGGGAATGAAATCCCGGGAGGTGAAGTATACGGGAAATAACGTGATTAATATCGTGTTGGAAGATGATGTGACGGAGGTGGAAGAGGTCGTGGTAACAGGAATGTTTACCCGTAAGGCTAGTAGTTTCACGGGATCGGCAACGACGATTAAGGGGGATGAATTGTTGAAGGTGGGGAATCAGAATGTATTCCAGAGTTTGAAAGCCTTGGAGCCGGGATTGATGATTTTTGAAAGTATAGACTTCGGTTCCGATCCCAATAAAGTACCGGAGATGCAATTGCGGGGAACTTCAGTGATTGCGATGGATGTGGAAGGAGCTTCGGACCTTCGGGGAAATTTTGAGAATAATCCCAATATGCCTTTGTTTATTTTAGACGGTTTTGAAGCAGCGGCAGTAAAGATTTTTGATTTGGATATTAACCGGATCGAGTCCATCACCATATTGAAAGATGCTGCCGCGAAAGCTATTTATGGATCTAAAGCGGCCAATGGCGTGGTGGTTGTCGAAACAAAAAGATCGGTTTCAAAGAACTTGAGAGTGACTTATATGGGGAATGTAAATGTCGAGGCGCCTGATTTGTCTTCTTATGATTTGTGTAATGCTCGTGAAAAGTTGGAAGCCGAACGTGTATATGGTATGTATTCTCCTAACCGGACGGATGACATCGAGGGGGTGCTTCGTCTGGAACGTTTGTATATGGAACGTTTGGCTAAAGTGGAGGCGGGTGTCAATACGGATTGGATGGCTAAACCTTTGAGAAATGGTGTTGGGCATAAACATTCTTTGATGATAGAATTGGGGGATAAAAATATCCAGTTGGTGGCTAATCTTTCATATAACAGCATTGCGGGAGTTATGAAAGGTTCGGATCGGGAAAATGTAGCAGGTTCCGTTTTTGCTTCATACCGAAATAACCGATTCCGTTTCCGGAATGAATTGTCTGTTAATATAAATCGTAGTAGTGATTCCCCTTACGGTGAATTCAGTGAATATACAAGACTGAATCCATACTGGACTCCGGTGGATCAATACGGCCAGATTACAAGAAATGCCGGAGACGAGGAGGCATATTATCCTAATCCTTTGTACAATGCGACATTGAATACAAGTCTAAAAGATAAATATACGGATATCACCGATAATTTCGAGGGTGAATACGATGTTTTTGAAGGCTTGAAAGTAAGGGCAAGGATTGGTTTCACCCGGAAATTTACCCGTGCGGATCATTTCTATCCGGCAAATCATTTGAAGTTCAACACCGTGCAAGAACTTCGGAAGAGGGGTTCCTATCAAATTAATACAGGAGAGGGGCAGACCATGGATTACGATTTCAGTTTGAACTACTCCCGTCAATTGGGTGACAAACATTATGTGTTTGGTTTCTTGAGCTATAGTCTGAGCGAAAATACTTTTGAGGAAGATATTTTCAAGGCTGAAGGTTTTCCTAGTGATAAGATGAACAGTATATTTTTTGCACGTCAGTACACGGAAAATTCTAAACCAACGGGTTCTGAATCTACAAGTCGTTCGGTTGGGGTAAATGCGGTATTCAACTATTCTTTTGATGATCGGCTTTTAATGGATGTGACGTATCGGACGAATGCCTCCAGTCAATTTGGAGCAAACCAGAGATGGGGAAATTTCTGGAGTTTCGGTGGTGGATGGAATATTCATAATGAGAAATGGATGAGAGAACTGGGATGGTTTTCGCGTTTGAAACTCCGTGCTTCTCTTGGTAGTACCGGTTCTCAAGGGTCTAATGCTTACCAGTCACTTGCTACTTACAATTATAGCGATAAATATTATGAAGATGCTTTGGGTGCTTATTTATTGGGCATGAAGAATGATGATTTGAAGTGGCAGAAAAAAATGGATTATAACTTGGGGATGGATATGACGGTGAAGAATTGTTTTAATCTGGTTTTCGATTATTATCAGAGTATTACGGAAAATCTTTTGGTCGCTTTAACTTTACCACCTTCTTCCGGTTTCACGACGGTGCAGGAAAATATAGGGAAAGTAAAAAATGCCGGAGTGGAAGTGAATATGAGTTATACCGTATTTTCACACGCGAAAGATCGGTCTTATCTGACATTAGCGTTGCGAGGTGCTCATAATAAGAATAAAGTACTCAAGATATCCGATTCTATGAAGGCTTATAACGAGCGGATGGATAAGGAGATGCTGGAAGGAGGAAAGCCTGTTATCAAATATTATGACGGGGTATCTATGAATGCAATCTGGGCTGTGCCTTCTCTAGGGATTGATCCTGCCACCGGAAGGGAAATTTATCGAAAGAAAGATGGAAGATCGACTTTTACCTACGATGTCAATGACATGGTTATCTGTGGGGATAATCTCCCCAAGCTGAATGGAAGTTTTAGTATTAATTTGGGGTATAAAGGGCTGGGATTTAATATGACTTGCATATATGAATTAGGAGCTAAAATGTTCAATCAAACGCTGATAGACCGGGTTGAAAATGTAGATATGCATTATAATGTAGATCGGCGAGTGTTGGAAGGACGTTGGCAAAATCCGGGAGATGTGGTGCGTTTTCGTTCTCTGAAATCTTATTGGGATCCTGAAACCCAAACTTATCCCAGAGATGTGCAGACTAAGGCTACTTCACGTTTTGTGCAGAAAAAGGATGAATTGAATATTTCTTCTATCAACATTTCCTATGATTTTTATCGTTATGCTTTTGTGAAACAGATCGGGTTGGAACGGTTAAGTCTTGCTTTTTACATGAATGACGTGGCAAAGTTGTCGACGATAAAGACTGAAAGGGGATTGGCTTATCCCTTTGCTCGAAATTATAATTTTTCATTACAAATGACATTTTAAATACTGGAAATATGAATAAAAAGATAAATACTTGTCGTTTGATAATCGGTTTTTGCCTTTTATCGTTCGGTCTGTCATCTTGTTCCGAGTGGCTGGATGTAAAACCCAAATCCGAGATTAAAGAAGATGAGTTATTCAAGACGGAACAAGGATTTAAAGATGCCATGACAGGGGTATATGTACTCATGACAGAGGCTCAATTGTATGGTCGGGAAATGACTTTTGGGTTGGTGGAAGCAATTGGACAACAGTATGAAATGGATCAGGCAACGAATGATTATTATGACGCAACTCAGTTCCGGTATGAGGTGGAAAAGGTGACGGTTAAGGTTGATGGAATATGGAGTTCTGCCTATAAAGTTGTGGCGAATATTAATAATATTCTTGAAAATTTGGAAACGAACGGAAGTTGCGTGACGCCTCCGGTGTATGCGCAATTGAAAGCAGAATGTCTGGGCTTAAGAGCTTTTATTCATTTTGACTTGCTGAGGTTATTCGGATGGGGGAATTTGAAAGAACGTCCGGATATGTTGAATCGGCTTTGCATTCCTTATGCTTTCCAATATACGAAAGAGATCGTTCCTCAAGTGACTGTTGGAACGGCATTGGAATATATGGAAAAAGATTTGACGGAGGCGGAGAAGTTGATTTCCCATGATGTTGCAAAATCTCGTTTTACCTTTAATTATTATGCTCTGTTGGCAACTAGGATGCGTATTGCCATGTGGAAAGGTGATTATTCTGTAGCCCGAAAATATGCGGAAAATTTATTGAATTATGAAACAGATTTTGCTTGGGTAAGCAGAAATGCATTGGAAACGAGTTATCCGGAGAATCGGGATTTGACTTTTTCAAGTGAATATCTTTTTGGATTAAGTATCGAGCAGTATAAAGATATTACAGATTCGAATTTGGAATTTAAATTAGTTGAAAATCAGGATAATCCGCAAATGTTTTTTCATACGGCCGAAATTGCGGCTCAACTTTTTGAAGTAGAGGAAAATATAGGCTCCGGTGATTATCGTTATAAATGGTTATATGCACAAGGGGGAGATCGGTTTGCTTTTTTAAAACTCAAGCAGTATGAAAAGAGTATTTATGGCAACCGGGTCCCGTTGATGAAGAAAGCTGAAATTTATTATACGTTGGCCGAATGTTTGAATGAGTTAGGAAATGAGTCTGAAAGGCAGACGGGAGTCGGTTATTTAAATACCGTGAGGAGTAAACGGAATATACCCCAAGCTTTAGATGTTAATATGTCAAAGGATGAATTGCGGGAGGAAATTCAGAAAGAATGGCGGAAAGAGATGCTGTTGGAGGGACAAATGTTCTATTATTATAAACGTAGAGGTGTTTCCAGTATCCCACGTTGCAACATTACGATGACCGATCAGACGTATGTTTTACCTTTACCTCAGGCAGAATTGGAATTTGGAGGCCGAGAAAACAATAAATAGGAATGAATATGAAAAGAATGAATAGATATAGTTTATGTTGGTTATTTTTGCTCCTTGTCTTGTTTGAAGGATGCGAGAAAGACGAACCGATGGGATATATAGGGCGTCCCGGGTTTTATTTTAATGGTAATGAGTTTTCTTATTCCTTCGCGGAAAATCCTTGGAAAACTGTAGATACCGTGATGTTGCCCGTTATTATTACCGGAAAACTTGAAAATTATGCCCGGACCTTAAAAGCCGAAGTGGTTAAAGATTCTTCAACAGCTACGGAAAATATGTACCAGTTACTGGAAGGAACTTTGGGAGAAAACCAGTCGGAAGGTTTTATTCCTGTCGTGTTGAAATATGTTCCTTCGTTAGATGATATAACAGTGACTCTAAAAATACAGGCCGTGGCGAATGACGATTTTCAGGAACTTGATCTTGTTTTTCCCTCTTGCCGGTTGAATTTCACGGCTAAGATTATGAAACCTTTTAACTGGTCTCAGCTGCAATATTTTTTCGGTACTTATTCTACTCGTTGGTGGCGGTTTATCATGGAAAAGTGTGAACGTACTTCTTTGCCTTTTTGGGATGATTTATGGTCTCCGATTCCTAATCCTGATCCTAACAAATATAATATGTCTTATTACGAGATGTCCAATTTACAGGAGATGATCCGACAGGAGTTGAGAAATTACAATAGGAATTCTTTGACCGGACCGTTGACACATGATGACGGGGATTTGGCTGGGCAACAAGTTGTGATGCCAGCTCCTTATTAATAAGTTGAATAATTATTAAAACATGAATTATGAAATTTAAGATATTTCTGGGAGTATTTCTGTTGGGTTTGTTCGCAAGCTCTTGTTTTGAAGATGAGTCGGCGAAAGATGTAACATTATTTAATCCGTTAATGATTAATGATTTTTTGTCGTCGACTGAAATATACGTGACACAGGGAGATCGTTTGAAAGTAAAAGTACTGGCTTATAAAGAGGGGACGGATGATGCGAAACTGGAATATGAATGGCGTTTGGAAGGTCACGGGCAACATTTGGATTTGGGACATTCTATGATTCTGGATACGGTGATCAACGTGCCTATGAATCGGGATGCCTACTCGCTTTTATTTAAAGTTACCGATACGGAATATGGATTAACTTTGAGTAAGAAATATAACTTGTATGTGACGGGACAATATGTAGCCGGTTTATTGGTGGCTGATACGAAAGACGGGATGACTTCCGATATTCATTTGGTGTCGAGTAAAAATTTTACACAAGACTATAATAGGGAAGAAGATAAACATGTTTTTTGGAATGTATACAGCGTGAATAATGGTCAAAACGTAAATGGCTTGATTCAAGACATGAAGAATGTTGTCGGCCGTGGATTTTTGGAACTATCTATTGCAACGGATCATTTGATCGAGGATTTGGACCCGTTGGATAATTTTACGGTCATGCGTAGAAATAATGATATGTTCATTAAGCCTTTCGAGGGCGAAATGAATGTCGGGAAATTGGGAACAAGTTCTTCAGGTCCCTATGATATTGCTGTTGTTAATGGTTTCCTTCACAAAAGGACTCAATACGAGGAGGTAATTACTTATGGTGTCGGTTTGGTTTTGAGTGATCTTTCGGATGATTATTATATCACAGAATATAAATATCGTTCAACCAGACCTAGGGGATATGAAATTTATGGTGTCGCTTTTGATAAGAAAAATCAGCGTTTTCTAGCTTTCCCATCTATATATGGTGCAGACAAAAATAACTTGCGTATTTTTAAACGTAAGTCTGCAGATGGCAAATTGGATCCGAACAAACCGGGTAATGTAGATTGTAAATATATCGGTTATGGACCGAACAACACCTTGTATGCAGTTATACAGAATTTAGATTCAAAAGTATATGAAGTTTGGGAGTTCAATTTGGATTCGGATGATGAAAGTGCGGATAATGTTGTGAATAGACGTTATATATTGGATCAATGTCCGGACATTGATAAAGCCATATCTTTTAGTTCGCAAGCGATGGAGAGTATTTTGTATTATGCGACCGAGGATAATGTATATACAGCTTTGATGACTTCGGAACATCCGAAAGCTTATCCAAAGTTCTCAGCTTCATATACCCACGACGGAATTACGGTTTCTAATGAGAAAATCACGGAAATCCGGGTAGTGGATGAGTGTCCCGGAAAGGTTGAAATCCCCGGGGAAGGAGGAGAAACGGAAACATTGGCCTCCGGACGTAATATGATTACGGTTGTAACCTATAATGATGTAACGAAGGAAGGGAAAGTCACCGTGGTTCCTATTCGGTCATTAAGTACCGGAGAAGTAGTGGAAGATCCTAAATTCTATCGCGTATACGATGGGTTCGGGCGTATTTTAAAAACAACTTGTTTCCATACTCGTTAAATTGTAGCATAATGAAAAAGATAAAATATATTTTGATGTTGTTATTGGCAGGTATTTGGATCAGTGCTTGTCAGGATAATGATGATGTGAAACCTTCGAATGAGGGGTTGAATGAATTTAGAGTAAAAGAAATTGTCGGTCGCAACGATTTGTGGGGAGATTTTAAAATAAACTTGAATTATTCGGATGATCGTTTGGATATTGGAGTTGTTGTTAACAAAGATCAAGATACCATCGCTAATCTGACAAAAGGAATGGTTATTATGAAGGTTCCGGCTCTTTCACAGGAAGAGATTGACATGCTGGAGCCGGGGAGTGAGGTGCCCATGACAAGTAGGATTATTTATCAAGTGAACCGGACAACTCGGGAAGAATCGATTACTCATTATAAAAGAGAGGATTTACAATTTACTTTTGACTATGAGGAAAATTATATTTATGAGTTTGACGATACCTTGTCCATGAATAAGAAAGTCATGAAATGGCGTTGTTTCGGGGAGGCTGACTGGGAAATTCCTTTAACCCGGATGGTGTATACGTATGAAGGGAACCGGATTGTTCGGGGTGAATATGCGGTTTATGACCATCAGTGGACAGTGATTTCTCATTGGGATTACAGTTATGATGGAGCTCGGCAGACCGGTTTGAAAGTCGTGGGAACTAACGGGGAGGTGAATATGGAAAAAGTGTTTACCTATCTGGCAGATACAAAAATGAAGGTCGTGACAACTCAGGCTGGAAAATCTCATGAGGTAACGTATACTTTGGATGAGAATGGATACGTTGTTCGCGTAGAAGAGGAAAACGGAAATTATATGGATATGAAATATGAGGCGGGACACGGAAATTTCAGTGATTTTATTCCTCTGTCGGTAAAATTACAAGGTGAACCTTATATAAAATAGTGAAGATGAAAGTGTGGTTAATGTTGTGTAGTCTTGCCGTCTTGAGTGGCTGCAAGACTACCCCTGTTGCGGAGATTCATTTGAAGGGACGTTTGGCTGATATGGGAAGCCAAGAAGTAAGTATGGAATATACCGGGGTGACTGGAGATTTCGGTACTGGCAGGAATATAATGCTAAAGACGAATGAGGAGGGGTATTTTGATACGATCCTTCCATTGAGAGAACCCATGTATTTCAATATCAGTCGTAACATTCTTTACCTTTCACCCGGTGATGATTTGGAAGTTTACTTGACACCGGATACCCGTCAAGCGACTTTTAAGGGAAAAGGGAGCGAGGCGCAGTTGTTTTTGAAAGATCGGCTTTATCCCAAGGGGGGCTCTTTTCTTTTGTCTGGACGGAATGTAAGGGAGAATTTTGAGAAAACGAAAGAGGTGGTGGATGCGCTTGCGGCTTCTAAATTGGCTCAACTGGATACTCTAAAGGGGGTAACGGAGCTTTTTAAGGAGAATGAACGTATTCGGGTGAAGGCGAATTTATTGAATAGTTATTTGACTTATGCTTTGTATAATAAAGAAAATGCAGGAGCGTCACGGGAGGAACAAAGGCAATGGTACGGACGTTTTATTACTTCTGTTACCCCGGATATAAATCAACTGATGCGAGAGATTACGAAAAACGAGTATCTGGATATTATAGATGTCAGGGATGTGATCGTGTATAACTTGGATCAAGCGGAATTTATGCAAGGGGTGGAGATTACCCCGGAAATGCGGGAAATCAAGGAAGCTTTACAAGTTTTGGCGAAATTGGATTCATCGACAGATCCGGAGGTGATTCTGAGCATGGAGGAAAAGACAAAATCTTTTCAGCACGTGGGAATTGTTTCCGAATTGCAGGAGAAGATCCGTAATGTAAAAAGTCTGATGACGGGACAACCGGCCCACGAGATCATCATGACGGATGTTGATGGGAATGAAGTCTTGTTGAGTAGTTTTAAAGGCAAAAATATTTATCTGGATTGTTGGGCGACGTGGTGCGGTCCTTGTATTCAGGAATCCCCGGCATTTGCTGCGTTAAGTGAGAAATATAAGGATAAAGATATTGTCTTTATTCAATTGTCAACAGATAATTCCAGAAAGACTTGGCTGAGTTACTTGAAACAAAAGGAATCGGTAGTGCCTCAGTTTAATTCTGTCGATAACGAAGGATTGAGAGTGAACTGGCAGATCAAATATATTCCTCGTTTTATCTTGATTGACAAGGAATTTAATATTGTTGAGTCTTTTGCCCCGAGGCCTTCTGATCCGGAAATTACCGAACATTTGGATGCCTTGCTTGCAAAATGAATGATTATTGATAAGTAAAAGTAATTGCCGGATTTTCTTCCGGCAATTACTTTTTTCCGGTTGATACTCGTACTTTCTCATAAGGAATGCTTTATTCGCGGATTTAGGGATGTTCAATAAACATTTAGTACAAATTAATGTAAAATAGTGTATTCAAAATGTGATAATACAGTTATCATATTGTGAGCCGCTCCCATTCCGCTCCCATTCCTCCCCTATTCCGCTCCTATTAGAATAATAATATATTGTATTACAATAGGAATTATTAACATTCGGAAAAGTCGATTATAGCTATTTGAAAACAGGATAATAACCCTATCTGATAGAAATTTTATTTGAATGCCCGTTTTACAAGGATAAATCACTGTTTGTCCGGGTACACGTCGATGTGGAAACGATTGCTTGCATTTTTTCTTTTGGTGTATATGCTTGATATTATATTTTTGGAGGATAATTATATTGTTTTGTAATTATAAAGCCGTACTTTTGTTCACCCGTGGGTCGCAAAGTATGGAGAGGAAAAATGAAGATACCAGTTTATTATTAAAGCACTTGCAAGAAGGTGACGAACGAGCTTTTCGGACGTTATTTGAGGAGTTTTATGCATCATTGTGCTTGTTTGCGACCCATTATTTGGGTGATCGGGAAGAGGCTGCGGATGTGGTGCAAGAGACGTTTTTAAAATACTGGAACAAACACACGGATTTTGATGATTACCGGAAGATAAAGTCTTTTCTTTATGTCGTTGTGCGTCATGCCTGTCTTAATTTATTGCGTGATCGTGAGTTACGTTCCCGTATCCCCGAGGAGTGGATTGAGGATTCTGAACAGGAGTTTCGAAATCAGGTGATGGAAGAGGAGGTACATCGTATTTTTAATCATGCGATAGATAAACTGCCCTTACAGATGCGAATGGTAATTAATCTTTCTTTAGATGGATTGAAGAATTCGGAGATTGCAGAAAAAATGAATCTTTCGGAAGGAACCGTTCACGCCTACAAAAAAGAAGCCTACAAAAAGTTGAGAATCAGCTTGAAGGATTACTATTATTTATTGCCTTTTCTTTTATTCATATCTCGTTAAATATTAATTAACGTTAAATACCGAATATCAGACACTCCCTAAAATCCTTTTTTTGTGTTCTAGCTGTGAATTTAATCTAATAGTAGCATAAAATGGATGATGGATTCTTTGATATTGTCGAGCTAGTTAGTAAATACATGACAGGAGAATTGACCGGAACAGAACGGGAGAGTTTGGATAACTGGTTGAGTCTTTCCGAAGATAATCGTAAATGGTTTCATGAGATTACCGAAAAAGAATTTATATACCGGAAACGTCGGGAGTTGAGATCCATTGATGTAAAGGGTGGATGGAAAGCTCTTTCTCGTAAACGAGCCAAGGAGAATAGGAGGCGATTGGGGATTCGTGCGTTGAAATATGCTTGTGTTTTTATTCTACTGGTTGTTTCTTCCATGTATTTTTTAATGCAGCGTGTTGATCGGGAAGAAATTATTCCAGTGGAGAGTGCCGAGATCCTTCCCGGAACTTCCAGGGCTATCCTTTACATGGCGAATGGTTCTATTATTGATCTAGCCAATCATGATCGGGATTCGTTGCGAGAATTAGATGGAACGATTATTGGCTTGGATGGCGAGAGTATTACTTATAAAAATGCGGTAGATTCGGTAGTCAGTTCAGATTTGTATAACGAGCTTGTGATTCCCCGGGGTGGTGAATACGTGTTGACGCTTGCGGATGGAACGTTGGTATGTTTGAATGCTGGATCTAAATTGCGATTCCCCGTGCAATTTAGCGGAATCACGAGGAAAGTAGAATTGGAAGGGGAAGGGTATTTTCAAGTGGCACGTAATGAAGAAATGCCTTTTGTTGTCAATGCATCCGGGGTGAATATCACGGTGTTGGGAACGGAATTTAATGTATCGAATTATCCAGAGAATGGCGATGTACAAACAACGCTGATCAAGGGTAAGGTGCAAGTAACTCTTTCGGAAGATACGGGTGGTTATATCTTGCATCCGGGGGAACAAGCCGTGTATAACAAGGAAAGCGGGGAGGTTACGGTGGCAAATGTTGACGTGTCATATGTTACGGCTTGGCGAGAAGGGCGTCTTCGTTTCCGGGATCGTCCTCTAAAAGAGATCATGGATTTTATTTCTCGTTGGTATGATGTGGATGTGGTATATGAAGATGAGAGCGTGAAAAATTATCTTTTCGGGTGTAATTTTAATCGTCATGTGACGGTGACTCCTTTGCTGGAATTATTCCAGAGTACGGGGACTGTCCGCTTTGAAGTGGTTGGAAAGAAAATCATCGTAAAAAAATAGCGAAGAATATGCAACTATTCTTCGCTTGTTAATAACACCTCTTGCTGGAGGCATTAAAAAATCGAATTTAATCAAATCAAAAGTATGAAAAAAAAACGTAGAAGTACTCGTTGGAAAGTAACAAATTTGTTTTTAGCTTTCCAGGTGGCTATTGTTTTGGTGTTGTCCGGAGGACACGTGTATGGAATGGCGGATGAACCACTACTTAATTTATCGTTGAAAAATGTGGCGGTAAAAGATGCTCTTTGGGAGATAGAAAAACAATCCAAAATGGTTTTCGTGTATAATGCTGACGACTTGGGTAAGGCTGGTAAGATCTCCGTGGAAATCAAGGGTAAAACGGTACGGGAGGCTTTGGACATTTGTTTGAAGAATTCCGGATTTGAATACACGATAGAACAGAATACGGTTGTCATCAAACGTAAAGTAGTGGAAAAAGCGGCTAATGTGCAAAAAATCACGGTAAAAGGAAAGGTTGTTGATAAGAGTGAGACGGGGTTACCGGGAGTAACTATTGTACTAAAGGGAACGAGCGTGGGGATTGTGACGGACGTGAATGGTCATTATTCGATCACGATTCCCTTGACGGGCAGTCCGGTACTCGTGTTTACTTTTATCGGGATGAAAAAACAGGAAGTGGCGGTTAATGATCGGCAAGAGATTAACGTGGTCTTGGAAGACGAGCAAACAGAAGTTGAGGAGGTGGTTGTTACCGGTATTTATTCTCGTAAGAAAGAGAGTTTCACGGGTTCTTCTCAAACGTATAAAGCGGAGGAGTTGAAAATGGTCGGGAATCAGAATTTGTTGCAGAGCTTGAAAACATTGGACCCGGCATTTAATATCATGGAAAATAATCAATACGGTTCCGATCCTAACCGTACTCCGGATATTGAAATACGAGGGAAAACGAGTATCGTGGGGATGAAAGAAGAGTTTGGTGAAGACCCGAATCAACCTTTGTTTATCCTGGACGGTTTCGAGACAACTTTGGAAACGATCATGGACTTGAGTTTGGATCGGGTGGCTTCGGTGACAATATTGAAAGACGCGGCTTCTACTGCTATTTACGGTGCCAAAGCGGCGAACGGGGTTGTCGTGGTTGAAACGAAAGTGCCGGAAAAAGGACGTTTGCGTCTTTCATATAACGGGAGTTTTGATATTTCTTTCGCGGACCTGACGGATTATAATTTGATGAACGCGGAGGAGAAATTGAAGTTCGAGTTATTATCCGGTAATTTCAAGTCGAATCTGGTTGCCGTGGAAGAGGCTAATATGGTACGTTACAATAAGTTATTGTATGACGTGAAGAGGGGTGTCAATACGTATTGGATGTCAGAGCCTTTACGTACCGGGTTGAACCAACGTCATAATATCTACGTGGAGGGTGGTGATTCGCAAATGCGTTACGGTTTAGGAGTGAATTACACGAATATTCAAGGTGTGATGCAGGAGTCTCGTCGCCAGATCATGAGTGCTAACTTGGACTTGTTATACCGGCGAGGTAAATTAAGTTATAGTAATAAATTGACCGTCGATTACACGAAAACGAATAATCCGGTTGTGCCGTTCAGCGAGTATTCACGGGCTAACCCGTATTACCCGAAATATAATGAAAACGGGGGAATCGACAAGTGGTTGGAATATTTAGACAAGGGTACCGGCAGTATTTCCGTCCCAAATCCTTTATGGAATGCCTCGCTGAATAGCTATGATAAAGGTAACACGTTTAAGGTTCGGGATAATTTCCAGATGGAATATCGCCCGTGGACTTTTTTGTATGTACGGGCTAATTTTGGAATCACGAAGGCGACTTCGGATGATGAAAACTTTTTTTCCCCGGAAGACACGCGGTTTGACAATAGCACGGATGATCAAAAGGGTTCCTACACGGATACTCGCAACGAGAGTCTCTCGTACGAGGGGAGTTTCACGGTGACTTACGGGCAAGTGATCGCGGACGTGCATCAGGTTAACGCTGTGCTCGGAGCCTCGTGCAGCGAGTATAAAAGTGATTCAAAATCTTTTTCAGCGGAAGGTTTTCCGGAAGGAGATTTCACGACTCCTTCTTTCGCAAATGGTTACGCGTCTAGCGGGAAACCCTATTATTCAGATTCCAAGAAACGTTCTGTTAATTTCTATTTTAACGGGGGATATTCATACGACAATCGTTACTTGTTGGATGTAAACTTTCGTTCAGACGGGTCTTCCGTGTTTGGTACGAATAAGAAATTCACGACGACTTGGGCTGTCGGTTTGGCGTGGAATTTACACAACGAGGCTTTCATCAAGAATCACACGGATCTTTTCAATGTGCTAAAATTGCGGGCCTCGATCGGTAATCCCGGTAACCAGAATTTCGGTTCTTACAACACGATAACAACTTACAAGTTTAATAACTGGTTGTTGAATAATTTCGGAACAGGATTGTTGATAGACGGTTTCGGTGATCCCGATCTGGAATGGCAGAAAACGATTGATAAGAATATCGGTTTTGATTTGAGTATGTTTAACAATCGCTTTCACGTGAACTTTGATTATTACTACAAAGTGACCGACCCGTTGATGGCTTCTATCGGGATTCCCTTGTCGGTAGGTGTGTCCAGTCGATTGGCGAACGTGGGGAAACAGGTGAGCAAGGGATATAGCGGGACGATAAAGTATGCTTTCGTGTATCACCCGAAGGAACGAATCAACTGGACAACAAGCGTGACGTTCAGTCATGGACGTTCTTATTATGATAAGATCGGGAATAGCTTGAATCAATATAACCGGGAAAATCGTTCCAATAGTTTGGGGCGTTATTACGATGGAGGCAGTCCTTCTGACTTGTGGGCTGTTCGTTCAAAAGGGATTGATCCCGCGACAGGTGAGGAATTGTTTCTAACCTCGGATGGAAGAATATCATTTACTCATAGTTATGCGGACGAGGTTGTCGTGGGTAATTCAGAACCGGACCTTGAAGGTGTTATTGGTAATTCTTTGTATTATAAAGGTTTTTCTTGTAGTATTTATTTGCGGTATAGTTTTGGTGCAGACGCGTTCAACCAGACGTTGTACGATAAAGTGGAGAACATTTCATCGTCGAATCTAATCCAGAATCAGGATAAGCGTGCTTTATACGATCGTTGGCAAAACGCGGGTGACAAGGCGAAATTCAAGGGTATCTCGTTGACGGAGAGTACGCCCATATCTTCTCGTTTCGTTCAGAAGAAGAATTATTTGACCTTTGAATCTATTCGCGTGGCGTACGAGTTTAACCATGAATGGATGCAGAAAATTCGTTTTTCAGGCATGACGGTAAGTGCCTACATGAGTGATATTTGTCGTTTTTCAACCATGAAGGATGAACGAGGAATTGATTACCCGTTTGCACGGAGTGTATCGTTCGCACTATCAATTAATTTCTAATGAAGTAAAAGGTATGAAGAAGTCTATATATTTATTATTGATGATTGTTTTTTCCGGGTGTTCGGATTGGCTGGATGTCCGTCCGAGTGATCGGGTTTCAGAAGAGACTGCTTTTTCCACTGTTGCCGGTTTCAAGAAGGCCTTGAATGGTGTGTACGTGGATATGAATAGAACCGAATTGTACGGGCAGGCGCTTACTTGCGAGATGCTCGAGATTTTGGCACAGCGTTATGATATAAACCAGGAAAATAAGGACTGGACGGCCTTGATGACGTACGATTATGCCGGTTCCTACGTGTATGGCCGGGTGGAACAGATCTGGGGTAGGGCTTATAGTCTGATTGCCAACACGAATTTAATCCTGAAAAATTGTGATGAACGACGAGAGGTGTTGCCGGATGATTACTACCGGATGATAAAGGGAGAGGCGCTGGCCTTGAGGGGATTTCTGCATTTTGATTTATTCCGGTTGTTCGGTCCCGTGTATGCCAAGGATTCAGCCGTGGAATCTATTCCCTATTATAAAGAGTTCGCATTGAGCGTGAATCCTTCCTTGACGGGAACGGATTTCATGAAGAATGTGATTTCGGACTTGAAGGAGGCGAAAGTGTTGTTGTCCGATGACCCGATTATCACGAACGGTGTGACGGGTGACCCATCGGATAAGTTCAAAAAAGATAGGAATTTACGGCTGAATTACTATGCCGTGCAAGGTCTATTGTCCCGTGCTTACATGTACATGGGCGAACTGGATAGCGCTTTGGTTTACGCATTGAACGTGATTGATATTCACAAGCGTGTTTTCCCTTGGGTAAGTCGGAATAACGCGGTGATGGGTTCGGAACCGGATAAAATATTCTCGACGGAAGTTTTATTCGGACTCCAGAATAAGAACGTGGGTAGTCTTTATAATTCACTTTTTAACGGGGAATCGTTGAAAATTTCTTCTTTATTGGCCATTCGTGATAATGTTATCAACGACAGGTTTGAATATCAAGGGGAAGGGGATGTCAGGATATTGAGTTTCCTGAAAAACAAGATGACCATCGGGGGCGTGGACTACAAGTTGTTTAATAAATTTGAATCGACCCAATCGGATTCCCTTCATTCTCAAATGATGCCGATGATTCGGATCAGCGAATTGTACTTGATCGTGGCAGAAATATATGATGAAAAAGACCAGATCGATCAAGGCGAAATTTATTTTGACGAATTACGTGAAAACCGGGGGCTTTCCGGCCAGGGGGAATGGTATCCTTATTATTTAGAGGGTGCATGGTGGAAAGAGTTTATAGGAGAGGGACAATTATTCTATTATTATAAACGGCAGATGGCCGAAGAAATGTTGTCTGCTACAAGCATATATAACCCGACACCGATGAAATTAAGTAATTATGTTTTGCCGTTACCGAATGGAGAAACGAAATATAACTAAAAAAATGAGGGATTATGAAACAGGTATTTTTTATATTGTTATTCTTCACGGCATTCCTTTGTGCTTGCGAGAAGGATCTGGATACATTCGAGGGGAAAAGTGGTATATATTTTGACACGAAAGGGTTGTTGGGGGATACGGTTGTTGTGTCCTGGGGAATGAAAGCCGGTGACGTGAAAACACAGGAAATAGCATTACGTGTCATGCTTGTAGGTAACGTCGCTAGTTATGACAGGAAATTTACCGTGGATGTGGTATCGGATAAGACCGACACGATAGCCGCGGAGGAAGGTGTGGATTTCGAGTCGTTTGACAAGGAATATGTAATCCCGGCTAACGGGGCTTACGCGGATATTAATATCATGTTGAAACGAAGAGAAGGCTTGAAACTTCATAGTCGTCGTTTTACCGTGCGGCTAAACGAGACCCCGGAATTGAGTTTCATGTATAGCCGTCGTGCGGCAAAAGATTCTGTCACGTGGCGAGACGTGGATTACCAACGCGTGATCTACATGAACGAACGATTTCCCCGACCGGGTTGGTGGTCTAGCGAAGGACAAAGCCGGTTCGGCGATTGGAGCCAGACGAAAGCGGCTTTGATTTGCGACGAGATGGGAATCGACCGGGAAGTTTGGCTCGGCATTTTAGGAGAGGGGACTTTCACGCAAGGATACCTTTCTTATGTCGGGAAATACATGCACCGTTGGTTGCAGGAGAATCCCACGAAAGACGAAGATGGCAAATTGATGGTCATGGGGCCGGATTCTCAGAATTAGTTTATTGTGTGTCATGAAGTTAAAACGAGAATTATGAAATATGTAATATACGGGTTACTTGTAACCTTACTAGGCTTTGTCAGTTCGTGCGCGGACGATAAAGGTAATTATGATTATCAGGTGATTAATGAACTTGATATTACTGGGATAGAAACAGGTATCGCATATCGTAAAATCGCTTACGTGGATACTTTGAAAATTTCTCCCGAGGTGAAAAACTTGGTCGGTACCGAAGGGGATTACACTTACGAATGGAAGTTTATCCCGTCGAATGCGGATAAGGATAAAGGGGCGGATTCAGTTAATTACGTGGTTGCCACGACGAAGGATTTGAATCTACCTGTAACCTTGAAAGCCGGGTCATACACTTGTTTCTATAACGTGAAGGATAAAGAAACGGAGATATGCTGGTCACAGAAATTTTACTTGCAGGTAACCAGTTTGACTAGCGAGGGATGGATGATACTTTGCGAGAAGGACGGCCAGTCACGTATGGATATGGTCGTGAACGTGGATGCCAGTACCGATATTATTTCACGGGATATTTGGTCTGAAAGTGATTTGGTAACGGGAAAGCCTATAAGAATGATGTATAATTTTTTAGCTAGGGGGAATGGAGACGTTATTAATTTGTTCGCTTGCGAGAAGGGGACGTATAGATTGGACCCGGTAGATATGCATGCGGGAGAAGACAATAATATCAGGTGGAACTTTGGAGCCCAACCGGAACACGTGTATGTTCGGGCATCTGAAGCCATGCTATATTTTTCCTATAAATCTGAATCCGGTAAATGGATATATCCTCCTTTGTATTGGATTGTCGTGGATGAAAAAGGTGACGTGTATTCCAATACTGTATCCACGAACGGGGGATTATTCGATTTTCCGATTAATGAAATTGATGGGGTCAAATTCGAGGCCGCTCCTTTTCTCGGGAATGCTTATCGTTACCAGGGTCAGGGAAACATGGGAGGAACGTCGATCATGCTGTATGATAAAGCGGGACGTTTTGTCGAGATAAGAACGGGGGCGGGAAGGCCTACCGTGATGAAGTTTAAAGGTGATATTCTTTTCCCCGCGGAACAGGAGGGTAAAGAAATGGTTTTGCTGCAATCCACGGTGAATAACGGGTTGACTTATGCTGTGCTGAAGGATGGAGCGGGAGATTATTATTATTACGGGATTATATTAGGCACTGAAGGGGCTAATACTCAAAAGTATTACGGGAAATTGTCTGGCACGGATCTAGATAAGGCGACTCTATTTGCCTGCCACCCGATTCTTGGGGTACTTTTCTACGCAACGAAGGACCGAATTTACAAATTTGATATGAAGAACCCTAGTCAACCCGTGAAGGAGGTTTGCCATTTCCCGGGAGAGACAATCAAAGTGTTGAAATTTAATCCTTTCACGGCGATGCGTCAATATCAGGCTTGGGAAGAGTTGCGTAGCGAGCATTTAGTAGTGGGAACAACGATGGACGGTGCCGATAAGGGAACGTGCGGGGTTATGCGCACTTACGAATTTGAACCACAATGGGATAAGGCTCCTGTTAAGAAGAAGGAACATAAGGGTTTAGGTAACATCATTGATATTGCTTACAAGGAGGTTCTCCTATGATAAAAATGGTGAGTGGATGCCTGTGCACGATGATGGTGATTCTTTGCGGGTGTCTGACGAGGTCTCAATATATAGTGAATGGTTATATTGCCGGTTACTCGGGGAAAGTATTTTTACTTTCCCCGGATACAACGGATAAACTGGACACGTTGGCCCGGGCGGATGTACGTGATGGCGTTTTTCAAATGACGGGAAACGTGAAGGAGCCGACATTTGCTTGGTTGATGGCCAAGGATGTGAAATTGAGAATACCTTTATTCTTGGAGAATACTTCTTTTGATGTGAACGTGAAAGGGCAACCTGCTGTTTGGAGCGTGTCTGGGGGTGATCTCCAGCAAGCGCATGTGCTTTTTAAAAATGAAGTGGAAGATGTGATAAAAGAGAAACGGGATTCCTTGGAGAAGGTGTATCAAAAATGTGTTCAGGAGAAGAATCTATTCGGGGAGTATCATGTTCGGGCTCTTGCCGAAGAGTTAGATTCCATTTATGAAAGCAAGGAGAACGAGTTTATTCAAAATAATAATAACATTGTGGCTGCGAGTTTGATTTATGCACGTTTGTTTACTTTGAACAAGAATAAAATGTTGAGAGGAAAATACGAATTGCTGGGTGATTCTGCTCGAAACACGACCCTTGGGAATATTCTTACGAAATACGTCGAAAATGAGGTTGATTTGAGGAAGGGGGCTTTATTCCCAGACTTCACATTGCAAACGCCACAAGGTGAACCCGTATCTTTGTATTCCGTGAAAGCAAAAGTGAAAATCATTGATTTTTGGGCTTCTTGGTGTGGCCCGTGCCGGGCGGAGAATCCTCACGTGAAGGAGTTGTACGAGAAGTATCATGATGCAGGATTAGAGGTCATCAGCGTGTCGTTGGATGATAAAAAAGATAAATGGTTGAAGGCTATCGAACAGGACGGTTTACCTTGGATTCACGTGTCTGATTTACAGGCGTGGGGAAATCCGTTGGTGAAGATGTTGGGGATACAGGGAATCCCTTACTTGATTGTTTTGGATAAGGATAATCGGATTGTCGGGACTAGATTGCGAGGAGAGCAACTGGACCGGTGTGTAATGGAAACGATACGATAAGTTTCGTGGCATAAGTGTGAACAGGGGTGTGTCAAAAGTCATTTTATTTGAAGAAACTCCTCCGTCACTTCGGGGTACTTCCTCTATAAACAGAGGAGGAGCTGGTGACTCTTGTCGAAGACAGGGAGTATTTCAACTCTCCCTCTGTTTATAGAGGGAGTACCCCGAAGGGGGGAGGGAGTTTGATAAATGACTTTTGACACACCCTCGTTTTTTCGAAAAATACATTCTTTAGGATCTTGTTGATACTTTTCTGTGATAATTTATTACTTTTATCACGTTGTGTTTTGTGTAAATATTATTTGTATGAGAAAAGTATCTTATTGTTTCCTATTTGTTTTGTTATTTTCGAATATCTATGCCCAGCGGTCAAAAGATATTCAGTGGAATCCCTCGAACGGGATGAATTTCGTGGAGTTTCTGGAGGTTTGGGAACCGGGAATCCCGGTGAGTGAGGATGATAACTTCTTTATTTCCCGGGTGAAATTGAAAGAGCGTTTTGAAAATAAAAATACCCAAGTACATCCGGAACTTACCACTGCCCGGCAATTATGCTGGTGGACGCCGATGGGTGACGGGAAAAAAGAATGGAAATCGTTTCCCCGGAATCAGTTTGAGGCGGATAATTTTAATATGTGGCAATACGTGGATATACACGGGAATTGGGGAGACGGATGGTTTCGTGTGCCGGGAGTGTTTAACGACGTGGCTCATAAAAATGGGGTGCGAACGGGATGCGTGTTGTTTATCAACTGGGCGGAACCGGTGAAAAAGGCTGGTGACCGGGTGTACGATCTCTTTTCAAAACTCATGACAAAAGATGAATACGGGCGTTTCAAGTACGCGGAGAAGTTGATCCGTTTTTTGCGGTATTACGGGATTGATGGAATCGGGGTGAACCCGGAGGGGGAATGGGATACGGATGTGGCCTCCGAGGTACAGGATTTTTTCGTGGAGTTACATGTGCAGGCCGAGAAACTGGGTTTGCAAGGATTCCATATCGACTGGTATGACAGTAATGATAGCCGGGGGCATTTAAGTTTCGGGCAGAATGCTTTGCAGGAGCGTAACCGGAATTGGTTCCAAAAAGGGAACCGGAGGGTGACGGATATGTTTATGTTGAATTATAATATTGATGTGTGGGGAGGAAATAACGATCCGATGGGTGAATCGGCTAGGAATGCGGTGAAGTTCGGGCGGAGTTCGTATGACGTGTATGCCGGTTTTTATCTGCGGGGCCGGGGGCTTTCCAGTTACGATTCTGAACCTCGTGCGGGGAAGGGCTGGGAGGTGTTGAAGGATAAACCCGTGTCCGTTTGCCTTTGGGGAGAACATGACCGGAATAACATTCATAATGCGTCTTACGAACATGGTAAGGAGCCGCTCGTTGTGCAACAAACTTACTTGAGAAAACTGGAATATTTTTTCACGAGTGGCACACGCAATCCGGTGAATGCTCCTGTTGTGACGAATACGATTACCACCGTGAATGAAGAGGATATGCGGCGTTTTCATGGGATCTCGACCTTTTTCCCGGCAAGAAGTACAATGCAGGAGTTACCTTTCGTGACCCGGTTTAATCTCGGGAACGGGCTTTTCTTCAATCGGGAAGGGAAGACGGAGAACGGTTACCCGTGGTATAACGTGGGTGTACAGGATTGGATGCCTTCTTGGCGTTGGTGGGTTACGGGGCATGACGGGCGGGTGCCTGCTGATGCGATTCAATGTGATTTCGTGTTTGAAGATGCTTGGTTCGGTGGGTCATGCTTGAAACTACACGGGAGAACGACATATTCCAAGGTGCGTTTGTTTAAGACGAATATTCCGGTTCACGAAAAGGTGAAATTATCGTTTACGTATAAAATGAAAATGGGCGAGTACGGTAAATTGAAACTTGTATTGTCCAAGGTCGGTGCAGAAGATCAGTTTATTGAAATTCCGGTGGAAGGGAAAAATATTTCACGGGAATGGCAGACGGTGACTTGTAAATTGGGGAATTTCGGTTGGAACGAGAATGATCATGTTGCTTGTATCGGTTTGGTCGTGGAGAATACGTCGGATGATTTCGAGATGTTCATCGGGGAGCTGGCGTTGACGGATGCCCGGATGAAATTTAAACCCGTGAAACCGGAGATCACGAAAGCGGAAATTATTCGGACGTACGCGGATTCTTTGGATTTCAAGTTGGTATGGAACGTGATTCCGTGGGTGAATCGTGAAAAGGATATGCCCGTGATGAATGAGGCTATCGACACATGGTATTTTGAGGTATACCTGAAAGATTCGTCAAAGGCGAGACCTCGTTTAATTACGACAACTACTTCTTGGGCAGCTTATGCTTGTGGGGTTAACGTGAAGGCTATGAGTGAGGTATTGTGGTTGGGAGTTCGGGCTGTTGCCCCGGATGGGAAACGATCATTCAAGATCGTGTGGCAGGAAGTAAAGAGGTAAATGGTATATTTTAACGTAAATTTAACCTAAAATGTCGGGTATTAAAATTGATTGATGCTTATATTTGAAAACTAATTAAGTTTGTGTTTTTATATATTATTTATTGCGAAATGAAACAAGTTTACCGATTATCAATTTTATTGTGTTTAATGATCTCGGTGATGTCTTCATTTGCTCAAAAGAAGAAAGCAAATGGACGTGCCGGAGGCGAGTATGTTGTGTTGGCATCCAAGGCTGTACAACAGGATGCAGCGTGGATGCAAGTAGTTAATGCGTTAAAAGAAAAGCATGGTGCGGAGGTCTTTTTTTACGAGAAAGCGCCTCGTGAGAACCTGGCGGATCTTCAACGGGTGAAACCGCGTTACGTGGCTATCGTGGAGAAACCGGAGAATTTGAACCGGGATTACGTGATTGATATGCATCACGTGAGCCGTGAGGTGGATGAGGACATTTTTGCCGATTTCCTTTGGGGGATTATTACCGGTTATGATGCAAATGGGGCGATGAAGATGTTGGACAACAGCACGGAACCTTTGGTTATTAAGAATGCCGTGGCTACGATTACAGAATTAAAGAGTGCCAAATGGTTTGACCGTTACGCTTGGGTGGATGATCAGACACTGGGATTGTGGGGCGAGAAGACAGGCAAAGGGGAGGCCGTGAAAACGGGTAATGTTTCCGTGGATGGACGATTGAAGAAACTCTCGGATATGTATGCTGCATGTGATCCGGACTTGGTGGTAACGGCATGGCACGCCACGGAAAAGGATTTGCAGGTGCGTTATTCCACGGGAGACATCCGGGCGAAAGACGGGAAGTTGTATTTCAATGATCATAAAACGAAAGCGACTTGGGATGTGCCGGAAAGTGGAAAACGGAAAGTGTTTTTTGCCGTGGGTAACTGTTTGATCGGTAACGTGAACAACACGAAAGAAAGTATGGCTATCGCTTGGATGAATGGTAGTAATGCTGCCACGATGATCGGTTACGTCGTGACCACTTGGCACGGGCGTAACGGTTGGGGTGGTTTGAAATACTGGTTGACCAATCCGGGACGTTATTCTTTGGCAGAGGCTGTTTACATGAACCAACAGGATTTCTTGTACCAGCAAAATCAATGGTATCCTTCTTTGATCAAGGAAAACTATAATTTTGATGGAAACGAATTCCAAATTGCAGCCCGGAAAGTTGCTAAAGCGATGAATACTCAACAACCTACCCAAGACCAGATCGGTTTCTGGCATGACCGCGATGTGTTGGCTTATTATGGTGATCCGAAATGGAATGTGCGTTTGCAGGAGATTCCGGAAGAGACTGATTTTACGGTGACTTCCAAGGTAAAAGGTAAGAAATGCATCATCACGATCAAGACGAAAGAGAATTTCAGCTTGGAGCGTATGAAAGGGGATAAGTTCAAACAGGAACACGTGTTGGATTTGCCTTTCAGTTACTTCTTCCCTGAACGTTTGAATAATCCTCGATTGGCTGCCGGACAAGACTGGAAGGCTGCCGTGGACGAGAACTTCCTGATTATTTATGATCCGGATTTCAAACCCAATATGACGTATGAAGTTGTACTGGATATAGACAAATAGTATTTGTTTGGTATATAGAAAAATAGGCTGTCCCCAAAGGCATTTTATTTCAAAAAACTCCTCCGTCACTTCGTGCCACCTCCTCTATGAACAGAGGAGGTGCTGGTGACTATTCCCGAAGACAGGGAGTATTTCAACTCTCCCTCTGTTTATAGAGGGAGTACGGCGAAGCCGGGAGGGAGTTTGAAAAATACCTTTTGGGACAGCCCATTTTTTAATGTATGTAAATTTATTGTTAATTATTGTTTGCTTTTATACAATGTGGAAGTCATTTTGATTCCGATCATCATTGTTTATTTGCCCGTATTTCAGTAGATTATCTGGTCAGTCTCGCCGTACTCTAAGGCGTAACTTATCGATAACTTATCGATAAGTTGCCGATAAGTTACCGACGCGGACCCGTTAACTTGTTCCTGATTTGCAGGTGAGGTTCAGTGATGTTATGAGTGAGGGTACGGCGGGAGATACTATCATGTTGCGGGAGAAGATCGTCAATCAAGAAGAAGTGTTACCGGTACAAGCCTTGTATGAATAAGAAAAATTGATGTAGATCAAGTCATCCAATGCGTGGTGGTGTTATCTTTGCACGATTTTTTAAGATGGGATGTATGAAACCGACTAAAACACTACGCGGACAGCTATTTAGACTGACGGGACCGATATTCGTGGAGACGTTATTGATCATGTTGCTGGGGGCAATGGATACGTTTATGCTGAGTCATTATTCGGATGATACGGTGGCGGCCGTCGGGGTGGTGAATCAATTATTGAGTCTGGTATTTCTCGTGTTCGGGGTATCGACAGTCGGGACTTCCGTGCTTTGTTCCCAGTATTTGGGGGCATCGCAACAGGCAAACGTGCGGCAGGTGATTGGTGTATCGTTGTTTTTTAATACCCTGATCGGGGTGACCACGAGCGCTTTCCTGTATTTTCGGGCAGAGGCTTTGTTGAAGATAATGGATTTGGCCCCGGAACTGATCAATGAGGGGTTGGCCTATATGCAGATTGTGGGCGGTTTTGCCTTCTTGCAAGCTATCGCTCTAACCATGTCGGCTGTGCTGCGAAGTCACAACAAGGCGTACTATCCCATGCGGGTGACCTTGTTGATGAACGTGTTGAACATCATTGGAAACTATGCCTTGATTTTCGGTAAATTCGGGTTACCGCAAATGGGAGTCGTGGGGGCAGCAATTTCGACTTCTTCCTGCCGAGCGGTGGCGTTAGCGTTATTATTGTATATCACGTTTGGCAAGGTGGTTCCTCGCTTCTCGTTCTCGTGTCTGAGACCGTTCCCGTGGGATAAGTTGAAAAACTTGTTGCATATCGGTCTTCCGGCGGCAGGGGAACAGGTGTCATATAGTTTGTCGCAAGTGGTTATTACTTATTTCACGGTTATGTTGGGTACGGCGGCACTGACGGCACGTACTTACGCGATGAATATTATCCTGTTTTCATACGTGTTCTCCGTGGCCCTCGGACAAGGGGCCGCAATCCTGATCGGGCATCTGGTCGGGGGCGAACGTACTGATGCGGCTTTTATATTGCAGAAATATTGTCTGCGACTTTCGATCGTGGTTTCCCTTTGCGTGGCGGTGGTCACGGCGGTTTGCAGTAAGTTTATTTTCGGAATGTTGACTTCCAATCCGGAGATCGTGTACATGGGGGTGATGATTCTTTGTATTGACATTTTGCTGGAGGTGGGACGTGCGGTGAATATCCTGTCGGTAAACGTGCTGAATGCCGTGGGGGATGTGACTTATCCCTTTATCACCGGGTTGATTGTCATGTGGGGAGTGGCGACAGCGTTGAGTTACGTGTTCGGGATTTCTTTCGGTTGGGGGCTTGCCGGGATGTGGGTGGCTTTCACGTTGGACGAGAATATCCGGGCGATTATTTTCGTGCGCCGTTGGAATAGCCGGAAATGGGTGGGTAAGTCTTTTACCCGGGTGGAGAAATTGTTAAAGCAAACCAGCTCTCACTCGGCTTAACGTTTCGGGGGTCATGCCGAGCCGGGAGGCAATGTGGATGAGGGGAGCCCGTTTGACTACTTCCGGGTGTTCCGTGGCGAGTCGGTGGTAACGTTCCCGGGCGGTCTCGAAACGACAGGCATCGGCTTTTTGCTGTGATTCGATCAGGGAGTTTTCCAGCATTTTGCAATACATGTGTTCCACCTCGTGATTCGTCCGCATAAGATCTTGTAGTTGATCGTGCGGGAAAGAATAGATAACAGAAGGTTCGAGAGCCTCGATCATCAAGTAACTCGGGGTTTGCCGGAAATAGCTTTCCAGCGAAACGAATATCCCTTTTTCATACGAGAAGTGTTCCGTGAGATCCCGCCCGTTTTTATCATAGAATAGGCGAATCATTCCTTGGGCGACCATGCTGTAATATTTACATATCTCACCTTCCCGGAGAAAAAGGTCTCCTTTGGCCAGTTCGAAACGGACGAGAATGTTGGCCAATTTCTCGTGAGTTTCCGGGCTGAGCGGGGCGGTTTGAGCCTCGAATTGCCTAATGATTTCTTCCTTCGTGTCCATGAGGCAAAAATAGTGAAAAAATCTGTTATATTTGTGACATAAAATATCATGATCATGAAACAAGTTTTATGGATACTGCTTGCTTTCGTGCTGTTATGTGCATGTGAGGAAAAGCATTTTATGACAGATCCGGGCTACCGGAAGATGGTGGAACAGGATTTTCAGAAAAAGAAGAAGGTGTTGGAAGGTAACCCGGGTAATTTGTTTGCCGTGTTCGATTCCCCGATGAGCGTGGAGGAACGAGAGGCGCTGATGTTTCTCTACGCTTATTCTCCGTTGATTGATCTATCTTTTTCGGGGGGAGATTTTCTGTTGAAGAACGTGCGTTGGGCATTTCAAGCGAGAGAGGCGATGCCTTGGGGGAAAGATATTCCGGAAGATATATTCCGTCATTTTGTACTTCCCGTGAGGGGTGGGAAAGAGAATCTGGACACGGCCCGTATCGTTTTCTACAAGGAACTGAAGGAACGGGTTGCGACCTGTGAGTCCATGGAAAAGGCGGCGCTGGAAGTGAATCACTGGTGTCATGAACACGTGATCTATAAACCGACCAATGCCCGGACCCGTTCACCGCTAGCCACGATGCTCACGGCTTACGGTCGCTGTGGTGAAGAGTCCATATTCACGCTGGCAGCTTTGCGGGCTGTGGGGATTCCGGCACGTCAGATATACACGCCTCGCTGGGCGCATTGTGATGATAATCACGCGTGGATTGAGGTCTGGGTGGATGGCGAGTGGAAGTACTTGGGGGCTTGTGAACCGGAACCTCGGTTGAATATCGCGTGGTTCACGTTGCCCGTGCAAAGGGCGATGTACGTGGAGTCGGAGGTGTTCGGGAAATACAATGGTCAGGAAGAGATTGTTTACGTGAATGAAAGTGGTTCAGGCGTGAACGTGACTTCCCATTATACACGGACCGTTCCGACAGTAGTTCAAGTTATTGACGAGAACGGGCAGCCTGTTGAGAATGTGAAGGTGGAATATAAGATATTTAATTACGGGGAGTTTTACCCCGTGGTGACATTGTATTCCGACGTGAAGGGTGAGACTTTCCTGACGTTGGGGCAAGGAGATATTTTCGTTTGGGCAAGTAAGGGAAAGAAGTTGGGTTTTGGGGAATTGTCCGTGGAGCGGCAGGATACACTGACCGTCGTGTTGGATAAAACTGTCGGGGATTTGTTTTCAGGGGAGTGGGATTTGGTACCGCCAAGGCAACATGATATTACAGCTTTGTCAACCGATGAGGAACGGGCCGTGAATGACCGTCGTTTTGCCCGGGAAGATTCGTTACGGAATGTTTACGTGGCAACTTTCATGTCGAGGATGCAAGGCGGGGATGTAGCGATGGAGTTGGGTGTGGATACGGCACGTTTTGCCACGTATATGGTTGCGTCACGGGGAAATTATTCCGAATTGCTGCGTTTTATGCGTGAAGTGTCGCCTGAACGTCGGACATTAGCCATGAATTTGTTGGGCGTGATCGCGGAGAAGGATTTGCAGGACACTCCGGCAGACGTGTTGTTGTCTCACGTGGAAGGGGATGGCCGTGATGTGTCGAATCCCTATTTCACGGAATACATACTGAATCCGAGAGTGCAGAACGAGTTACTTACGGCTTATCGGGAACCCGTTCGGGAATTTTTGAAGGGGCATGGAATAACAGATGTTATCGGTCTGATCCAAGAAACCGGAAAAATCAAGGTTGTTGATTCCCTGTACCCCGCGAAGGTGGTAACTCCGCCGGTGGGAGTGATTCGGGCAGGGGTGACGGATGCACTTTCCCGGAATGTTTTCTTCGTGGCAGCCTGTCGTACAATGGGAATTCCGGCTCGGTTAAGCCCGATTTCGGGTAAACCGGAGTATTATCAGAACGGAACGTGGCATACGGTTAATTTCATGACCGAAAAGGTAGTACCGAAAGGGGAGTTGATGTTAAATTATGCTCAAAAGACGGTGAGTGACCCAAAATATTTCCTGAACTTTACGATCGGAAAGTTGGAAGATGGTCGGGTACGGACGATTGACTTGGGAAGTAATGCGGCGGTGGATATGGGTGTTGGTGCGTCATATAAAACGATCTTCACGAAACCTGTCACGCTGGAAGAGGGGGATTATCTTCTTTCAACGGGAAATAGACGGAGTGATGGGGCTGTTTTGGCAGATTTGGTATCGTTTCAAGTGGAGGCTGGTAAATTGACAAATATAGATATGCTTATCCGTCCTTGCGTGGAGAAAATGGAGATTCTGGGAGTGGTCCCGACGGCGCTATCCATTATCCCGGAGGGCAAGACAAAACCGGAGGCAATCCGTCTTCCGGGGAAGGGGTACACGGCGATAGCCTTGATCGAGGCGAATAAAGAGCCGACGAATCATTTGTTGCGGGATATGAGCGGGATGAAAGATGATTTCGAGAACTTGGGTCTTCCCTTGTATTTCGTGTTTAAGGATGTGGATCATCAGGCTAAGTTCAATCGAGCGGACTTCCGGGCTTTTCCTTCTGTGATGCGGTGGGGAACGGACTTGGACGGTCGTTTGCTAAAAGGTTTGGCAGAAGGATTACACTTGACGAACACGGAGAGCCTGCCTTTGATCGTCCTGTTGAACGCGAAGGGAGAGGTCGTTTTTGTTTCCCAAGGGTATCGTGTCGGGTTGGGTACGCAGATCATGAATATAATAAGTAGAAAGTGATAGACATTATAATAAGAGAATTTGATGAACGTGACGCGGAAACCGTGTCACGTCTGATTAGGAATAACTTGACCTTCGTGAATAGCCGGGATTATGAACCTGCGGTGATAGACTATATGTGCCGTTTGTTCACGCCTGATTATCTGTGTGAAATATCGGCTACCCGGACGATGTTCGTGGCGGAGGAAAACGGGAAGGTGGTCGGGACGGTTGGACTGGAAGGGGATGAGGTCTGCGCCTTGTACGTGGACCCGGATGTACATGGTCGGCGGGTTGGGGAACGTTTATTACAATGCGTCGAGGATTTTGCCTTGAGTCGTCATGTCCATTTGTTGCATTTGTCGGCCAGCCTCACGGCAGTCGGTTTTTACGAGAAAATGGGGTATCGCTCCCAAGAGAAAGAGGAATCCGAGCTTTTCGGTCCTGCTTATATTATGACTAAATTATTGTAATCTTATAAAATATTTCCACATGAAAAAGGTGTTGGTTTTCTTCGTTTGCTTGTTGTTCGTGCAGGTGAGAGTTATGGCTCAGGATATTCAAGTGCAACCTTCTCCCCGTCAGGTCAATGTCACGGGGAAGAGTATGACGATTCCGGTTGCTTTCCGGCTCGTGGGTGAACAGGAGGCTAATCCTCATGCAATAGCTT
This sequence comes from Butyricimonas sp. BSD2780061689_150309_C8, assembly GCF_015560935.1. NCBI lineage: Bacteria > Pseudomonadati > Bacteroidota > Bacteroidia > Bacteroidales > Odoribacteraceae > Butyricimonas > Butyricimonas sp. BSD2780061689_150309_C8. Next base: position 11,889 of record NZ_JADMSV010000022.1, on the reverse strand, counting down.
TGTTGAAACAATTTTTGGGTGACCGTCTCGGGACGGAAGGGTTTTCCTTGTACGTGGGCGAGAAAGGTGACCGGGCCGTGCGGGGGGCAAAACGGCTGATACCCGATCATCCGGAAGGATACTACCTGTCGATTACCGATAAGGCCATCATGCTGGCCGGGAATGACGAGCGGGGAACGTATTATGCCGTGCGTACTTTCATGCAGTTGTTCCACGAGGGGCATTTACCGTTTGTTAGGATTCAGGATTACCCGGACGTACGTTTCCGGGGCGTGGTCGAGGGATTTTACGGTACGCCTTGGAGCCACGAGGCCCGTTTGAGGCAACTGCGTTTTTACGGGGAGAATAAATTAAACACGTATATTTACGGGCCGAAAGACGATCCTTTCCATAGTTCGCCCAACTGGCGGAAACCTTATCCTGCCAAGGAGGCAGCTCGTCTTGCCGAGCTGGTGAAGGTAGCAAACGAGAACGAGGTGGATTTTGTATGGGCGATTCATCCGGGGTTAGACATTCGCTGGGAGACTTCCGACCGTGATTCATTGATGGCCAAGTTCGAGCATATGTACGATTTGGGCGTACGTTCTTTTGCTGTCTTTTTTGACGATATTTCCGGTGAGGGGGCGAAAGCCGACCGACAGGTGGAATTGTTGAATTATATTGATGACCATTTCGTGCAGGTAAAGCCCGACGTGACGCCTTTGATCGTGTGTCCAACCGAGTACAATAAAGGATGGGCACGACCGGAAAGCGGGTATCTTGCCACGATAGGTGAGAAGTTGAACCCGTCCGTGGAGGTGATGTGGACGGGAGATCGGGTGATTTCCGAGATTACTAAAGAAGGCGTGGAGTGGATTCGGGAACAAATCAAACGTCCCTCTTATATCTGGTGGAATTTCCCCGTGTCGGATTACGTGAGGGATCACCTGTTACTGGGCGAGGTGTATGGTAACGGGAAAGATATTGCCGGGAGCATTTCCGGTTTCGTGGCTAATCCCATGGAATGGGCGGAAGCATCCAAACTGGCAATATACTGCGTGGCAGACTACACGTGGAATATGCAATCGTATGATCGTTTCCGGTCATGGCACCGGGCGATTCGGGCCATCATGCCGGAGAACGTGGAGGCCTTTACCGTTTTCGCCCGTCATAATTCCGATCTGGGAGAGAACGTGCATCGTTTCCGTCGGGAAGAATCTGTGGAAATTCAACCCGTGGCCGAGCGTTTCATGAAGGGGTATCGGGAAGGACATTATGATGAGCGGGATTTTCTTGCTTTGCAGGACGAGTTCGAGCGTGTGGTGGAGGCTGCCGATTTGTTGTTGATTGACCGGGAAAACGAGGCGTTGATTGAAGAAATTACCCCGTGGTTGCATCAGTTCAAGATATTGGGAGATGCCGGGCAGGAGGCTTTGTCCATGATTAAAGCCGGGGAACGTGGTGATCGTGAACTTTTCCTGCGGAAGTATAATCACGTTAAAGCCTTGCGCAAGAGAAGTTACGAGCTGGAAAGACAATTTAACCAGAATCCTTACCAGCCGGGCGTGAAGACCGGGACGACAGTACTTCAACCGTTGGTGCTGGATGTTTTCACGGAGGCCACGGAACGGTTTAATCGTCAGACCGGGACGGATTTGCCTTTGTTAGCCGATTATTCACCTTGTAAGTTGACCACGAACGTGCCTCAACTGGAACATCTGCCTTTACAAGTATATCCCAGTCGGGTTCATTTGACCCCTTTGCTGGAAGTCGTGAAATGGCCGGCCGGGGGGTACCTGCAATTGGAACTTGATGATGCCTACCGGATTCCCGGTACTCGTTTGAATTTTGACGTGAAGGGTGATCTTTCCTGGGGTGTCATGGAAGTATCTGCTGACGATGAGACGTGGCAGACCGTGACGTTGACCCGTGACGCTCGCGGCCGTCTGAACGGCAAATGGGAGGATACTCCCGTGAAGTTCGTCCGTTTCACGAACACGGGAGAGGGAGAACAACAGGTGTATTTACGGGAGTTCTACGTGGTGTTCAGTTTGTGATGCTATATTTTCTTGCCTGCCCATTTTCCGCTTTTCATGTACATGAAACCGAGAATGAGCAGGATGCTCCAATAGGCGTGTTCCGTGGTCCAACAGATGGCGACATCTGCTTGGAGATAGAACACGATGTAGATGATGTAGAGAACGTAGAACGTGAGCGTGCCGAACTCCATGAATAGAGCCATACGTGTGTTTCCTGTTCCCGACACGGCGTTGAAAAGAATACTGCCGGGGGTGGAAAGAAGAACCGCGCTCATCATCACGAAAAGGGAAGGGATCGTGGCTCGGATGAGTTGGGGATCATCGGTGTATATTCTTAAAAATGTGGCGGGAGCTAGTAGTATGATGATGCCGATCGGGATGACAAAGAGGTAGCACATTTTGATTGTTTTGAGACAAGTACTCCAGACCTGGGAGGTGGCCTGTGCGCCGATCAGGTTACTCACAAGCGAGCTGGTCGTGGCAGCGAAGGCGGAAACCGGCATGAAGAAGAACATGGCGGCACTGCGCACGATGTTGGACACTGCCAGCGGGCGTTCACCGAGGTGTTCCACGGCAATAAAGAACAGAAACCAAGTGGCCATAGCCAGAAAGGACTGGATCATGGTCCAAATGGAGATATTGAGTATGCCCGACAATAATTTCGGGTTGAAACTGGACAGGTTGAAAAGGGCGTATTTTTTCCAATCAACTTTTTTCCAAGTATATAGGATATAGAATATCATGGAAACGAGTTCTGCCACGGACGAGCCGATGGCAGCCCCGCTAATGCCTAAGGCCGGGAACCCGAATTTACCGAAAATTAACAGGTAATTCAGCACGACATTGGTACCGACCATGACAAGCGAATTGATCGTGAGGATGCGTGTCGTGGTGATTCCCACGAAGAAGGCCCGGAACATGACGGCGACAAACGAGAAGAAGAAACCGAATATTCGCCATTTCATGTAGTCGTTCGTGGCCACGTAGACTTGTTCCGAGTCAATGACCGAACGGAGAACCGAAGGCGTGTATATGCGGGAAACTGTGAACATGAGCGTGGCAAGTCCCACGAGGAAAAGTACCCCTTGTATAAAAATGGGGCCGATATCCTTGTAGTTGCCTTCTCCATTGCGTCGGCCGATGAGGATTTGAGCCCCGATGCTGAAACCGAAAGCGAGCATGTAGATTGCCATGTAGTACACGCCGGCTAAGGCTGATGCACCTAGTTCGACTTCTCCCACTCTGCCGAGAAAGGCGGTATCGGTCATGTTAATCAAGTGTTCCATCAACAAACTGACCAGGATCGGGAAAGTGATCACCCATATTTGTTTGTGTGTAAATCTCATATTCGTTTCGTTTATCGGTTTGTTTTTTCGGGCCGCAAAGATACGTATTTTTATTGTTTTGTGGCTGTTCGATGGCAGATAAGGTGGAGAACGGGCTACATAAAGATGTCAGAGGTGTGGATAGTTGGTTGCAAACACGTTTCATTGATCGGCTTTAATTCGGACGGGGAACGTCTGTAACTGGTCTCTGCGGATGGTTCTCCCATCGATCTCGCCATCAAGTCGGGTTGTCATACTGGAAAGTCCGTATGGTAGCCGTTCCGAGTATTTTATTGGGCGTGTATTTTAACGTTTCAAAGTTGAAATGAGGTGATTAATTGTTAGAAATATTAAATGAAATTGTTTACATTAGTCGCTCTTTTAATGTTCTTGTTTGTGTTAAATTTATATATTATGAAAGAAAGTTCTACAAGTATTAAGGCTTTACTGCCTGTGTTGTTCGGTTTTTTTATCATGGGATTCTGTGACGTGGTGGGGATTGCAACCAGTTATGTAAAGGCCGATTTCGGGTTAAGTGAAACTATTGCCGGATTCCTGCCTTCTATGGTATTTCTATGGTTTTTGTTACTGGCGGTCCCGGCGGCTATTTTTATGAACCGTATCGGTCGTAAGAAAACGGTATTGGTGAGTATGTTGGTGACCATTGTGGGGATGATTATTCCTTTTATTGATTATAACCTGTACACGTGTCTGATCGCTTTTGCCCTGCTGGGAATCGGTAATACCATTTTGCAGGTGTCGTTGAACCCGTTACTGACGAACGTGGTGAAGGGAAACGTGCTGGCAAGTTCGTTGACCGCGGGGCAGGTGCTGAAGGCCGTTTCGTCTTTTTGCGGTCCGTTTATCGCGGCATTCGCGGCGACCGTACTAGGAAATTGGCAATATCTTTTCCCGATTTTCGCCTTGTTGACCTTGATTTCCATGGGCTGGTTAATGCTTGTGCATATTCGTGAGGAATCGCCGGAACAGTCGACCTCTTCGTGGGGAGCGACGTTCGGGTTGTTGAAGGATAGGACGATCCTGTTGCTTTTCTTGGGTATCGTGTTTGTCGTGGGCGTTGATGTCGGGATTAACACGGTGGCTCCGAAGTTATTGATCGAGCGTTGTGGGTTTGATGTTACGGGAGCGGGTGTCGGATCGAGTGTTTATTTTGCCTTCCGCACGATCGGGGCTTTCGTGGGAACTTTCCTGTTAGCACGGGTTTCCGGTAGCAAGTATTTCCGGGTGAACATTCTGGTAGCTATTGCTGCCATGATCGTGTTGTTCTTCATGTCTGGGCAATACTCGATTTTGGTGTTGATTGCGTTGATCGGTTTCACGTGTTCCAGCATATTCTCCCTGATCTTCTCCATGGCCATTCAAGCCCGTCCGGAGAAAGCTAACGAGATTTCCGGTCTGATGGTGACAGGTATTTTCGGAGGTGCGGTAATCCCGCCATTGATGGGATATTGTACGGATTTGATCGGCACACAGGCCGGTTCACTTATCGTGATTCTCGGTTGTATGTGTTACTTGTTGTATTGCTCGGTGGGAATTAAAACCCGGAAGTGATTCTACATTCTCTTAAACTTTTAGTTTTTATCTTTTAACTTTTAGCTTATTATGTATCAGTTTGATAAAAGAATAGTGATGACGTTGGATGCCGGGGGAACGAATTTTGTATTCTCGGCTATCCGGTCTAATGAAGAGATCGTTGAACCGATTGTTTTACCTTCAAATGGCGATAATTTGGAGAAGTGCTTGGAGACGATGGTTACGGGTTTTTCTGCCATCAAATTGAAGTTGCCGGAAGATCCCGTGGCGATCAGTTTTGCATTTCCCGGGCCGGCAGATTACGTGAACGGGATTATCGGTGACTTGAAGAATTTACCGGCTTTTCAAGGGGGAGTGGCATTAGGTGCTTTTTTGAGAAATAAGTTTGGGATTCCGGTATTTATCAATAATGACGGGGACCTGTTCGCTTACGGGGAGGCATTGGCTGGAGCGTTGCCGGAAGTGAATCGTATGCTACGGGATGCGGGGAAAAATAAGGTGTATAAGAATTTGATTGGCATTACGTTGGGGACCGGATTCGGTGGTGGGGTAGTTCGTGATGGGGAGCTTTTTCTGGGTGATAACGGTGCGGCTGCTGAAGTATGGGTGTTGCGGGATAAACGCCAGCCGATTTACGGGGTCGAGGAGGGAATTTCGATCCGGGCGATTAAGAGGGAATATGCCCGATTGTCTGGGGATACACGGCGGTTGACCCCGAAAGAGATTTTCGAGATTGCCGAGGGAAATCTCGAAGGGAATCCAGCGGCTGCCCGGGAAGCTTTTGATCATGCGGGAGAAGTGTTGGGAGAGGCTATTGCCTCGATGAATGCCGTGGTGGATGGAATTGTGGTGATTGGTGGAGGGATTATTGCTGCCCACAAATATTTGATGCCGGCCGTGATGCGGGAATTGAACGGAACTTTGGAAATGTACGAAGGGGTCCCGGCGGACCGGATGGAAATGAAGGCTTTTTTCCTGGATGATCCGGGAGATTGTGCGGCTTTCTTGGCTCCCACGTCCAGACGAATTGTCGTGCCTGGAACGACGGAAACGGTTGAATATGATCCCGTGAAAAGAATGGGGGTAATCACGACAAAGCTGGGAACAAGTAGGGCTATCGCTTTCGGAGCTTACGCTTTTGCTTTGAATGAGCTGGACAAATAGGAAAAGATAAAAGTTAAAAACTAAAAGATAAAAGTTGAGAGCTAAAAGCGTCGGCTTGTGTGGCTGGAATCTAAAATAATTAATCAGATTCAAAATTTAAAATCTAGAATCTAAAATTAACTAGGGATTATAACTCATTTTTTTTATTTTTAGAAGCTAAAAATTAATAGATCTAATAAATAAAGAAATATGAGTTCAAAATATGCACTAAATCCTCATGCTTTGGTCCGTTTTTTAGAAAAAGATGCTAAAGATTTTACCAAAGATGATATTATTCGTTACGTGACGGAAAATGAAATTGAGATGATCAATTTCAGGTATCCCGGTGCGGATGGACGATTAAAGACGTTAAATTTTATTATCAATAGTCTTGATCATCTGGATAATATACTGACGTGTGGTGAACGAGTGGATGGTTCCAGCCTGTTCCCATATATAGAGGCCGGATCAAGTGACTTGTACGTGTTACCCCGTTATCGTACGGCTTTCCTGAACCCGTTCAGCGAGATACCTGCGGTTGATATTCTTTGTAGTTTTTACACGAAGGACGGGAAACCATTGGAAATGTCACCGGAGTACACGATGCGAAAGGCGCACGAGGTATTAAAGCGAGTGACGGGAATGGAATACGAGGTGATGGGGGAGTTAGAGTATTACGTGGTGAGTGAAAAGGAGGATTTATTCTTGGCCTCCGATCAAAAAGGGTATCACGAGTCTACTCCTTTTAACAAGGGGCGGGATTTACGTGCGTTGGCCATGAAGTATATTGCCGGAACCGGAGGATTGATTAAATACGGACATTCCGAGGTAGGTAATTTCACGAAGGGAGATTTGATGTACGAACAGAACGAGATCGAATTTCTGCCCACGAAAATGGAAGATGCTGCTGATCAATTGATTATTGCCAAGTGGATTCTGAGGACGCTGGCTTATCAGTTTGGTGTAGATTTGACATTTGCCCCGAAGATCACGGTAGGTAAGGCCGGGAGCGGGTTGCATATTCATACCCGTTTGAAAAAAGGGGATAAGAATATGATGATCGAGAATGGCAAGTTGACGGATAGCGCATTGAAAGCTATTGCCGGGTATCTGGATCTGGCACCCTCGTTGACGGCTTTCGGGAACACAAATCCGATGTCATATTTCCGCTTGGTTCCCCACCAAGAGGCTCCCACGAATATTTGTTGGGGAGATCGTAATCGTTCGGTTTTGGTACGTGTACCGTTGGGATGGACGAGTGGTGCGGGTGATATGTTGCGTGATGCGAACCCGTTGGAAAAAGTGGAAGATCAGGATTTCAGTGGTAAACAAACCGTGGAATTCCGTTGTCCGGATGGTTCGGCCGATGTGTACCTGTTGATCGCGGGGTTGGCAGTTGCCGTGCGTCATGGATTTGAAATGAAGGACGCGTTGCAATATGCGAAGGAACGTTACGTGGATGTTAATATATTTGATGATGCGAACAAGGGGGTTGCTGATCGGTTAAGTCAGTTGCCGGCATCCTGTTATGATTCCGCGTTGTGTCTGGAAAAACAACGTGCTGATTTCGAAAAGTACGGGGTGTTTGCTCCCGGTCTGATTGATGGTTTAGTGGCCGGTTTGAAAAAGTTTGATGACAAAACGTTGCGTCAGGATTTAGGAAACGACGAGGTAAAAATAATGGAACTCGTGCAAAAATATTTCTATTGCGGATAAAAAGAAAGGTAATGGAAAATGGGCTATTCGATTTTATGATGTCGAATAGCTCATTTTTATTTAATCTGATAGTTTTTTCTATTCTTAGGAGGATATTTTTATCCTTTCATTCCTTTTTGAGGGGCTGGGAGCTTTTGTAGAGGAATCCTCTCCTTTCTTTCTTTTTTTATAAATCGAATATTCGACTATATAATGAATTGATTCTATGTGTTTTGTGTTAGAAAAATGATTTGTCTGATAAAATGTAAGAAGAGGGTAATTATTCCTTATGTATTTATTAAACGATCATTTTTTGATATACGTTCAAATGAGTTTTATTGTTTTAGGTGCAATAACGATAATTAATTAGTAATCAGCCTTGTCATTAACAAATAATTATTTGTATTTATCATTATTATTATTTATTTTTGCATATTATTAAATGATCGTTCTTTGCTATTCCTAAAGAGGATGTGGGGGATAAGAGGAACGAACGTGTATAACTAGGAATTAAATGAGTGTAAAGGTATTTTTATTGTTCTTTTCTCTCCTGTCTATCCCGGGAGTAGGAGCGACGAGATGTGTTCCCGTCGAAGAAGTATCGGATAGTGTACGTGTATTTCGTTTTGTTCCTTGTAGAGCAACGTTTTACGTGCATTTTGGATCCAATGATGTAGAGTTGGATAGTATTCTTTCTATGGCAAAACGCTATCAGGAAGATATAGAGGCAGGGCGTATCATGTTGCAGTTGGATAGTTACAGTACATCTCTTTCAACTGATGAGGAAAATCTGAATTTAGCGTTACTTCGTGCTAACGAAGTGAAAAAAGCTATTGCTTGGCGTAGAAGGTTAACAGATCGTTGTTTTGTGGTGCATACACACCCCACGTTATTGGAAAATACACGTGAGGTCGTGACCGTGCGTTTACTGGTAAAAGTAGGAGAAAAGCAAGGAAAGAATGTTGCTTTATCCGAGGTTCAAGATCCTAAAAAGGCTAAAGTTCGTGATCAAGAGAATTCATCTGTTTTGTCGGAGAATGATGTTGTCATGTTGCCTTTAGCCTCGGCGGAAGTATTACCTGTTGTGAAACTGTAGACTATTTGTCCGGTAGAATTCGAGTTTCTGGTTGTATTTTGATGATTTCCCGGTAAGGTATTGCTTATTATATTGTTATGGCGTGAGTCATGGTGATGCACAAGCAATATGTTACAGGGAAATTTCTGATTCTTGTTTATAATAAACCCTTTTACTGAGCTTGAAGGTTAATTGTTTCCCGTCATCATGGATGAAGGCCTCGTTCGTGAAACTCGTGAGGGGATTATTGGTGAATTGAATTTCGTTCTTGTTTAAAAGAAACCACTTTCCGGTAGCATTACGGGAGGAGTTTGCACTTAGATTATAAATACTGAACGTGTAGGTGTAGTCGGGATGTAATGAGAACATGAACCGTTCTGTTGGTTTGATATTGTTGGGTACATAGGTTATGTAGTCTCCCGTGAGGTGTGTGCCACGTGGATTTGTTCCGGGGTGTAAGCCGATGATTTGAGTAACGGTAAGGCCGTTCATGGAAGTGTGTTCAACATCGTTCGCCGGGGAGAGGTGTCCGAGTAATTGAACGCTGACACCCTTCCCGCTAGGAAGCTTTAGCGCTAAATATTGTTCTGCCAATTGGGTTGCTATTTCCCCGTTATTGATGGTGAACGTGGAACCTGTGGCTTGATCTTTTAAGGTTGCTTTATCTGTTTGATACTGGTATTCTCCGGCGAAGTAATAATTATTGGTAATGGCAGGTGTTGCGGCAAACGTGCTGTCCGGTATGTTGGAAACTTTACCTTGAGTTTTGTCCTTACATCCATTGAGAAGTACCATGGGTAAAAGTAGCGTGATCAAAATCATTGTTTTCATATTCTCCTGTTTTTACCGTGTTAAACGGAAACGACAGAGGAATGTTCGGATTGGATGATTCTTACACGAGTTTCATTTTTTCAAGTAAGATGGATGCATTCATGTTTTGACTGATACCGGGTTTCAGTTTATAATCATAGGCAATGTCATCATCCGTGTGTGTAATCTCGAAACACCGGTTAAAGAAGTTGTCCGGTATCGTGTTGGCAAGTTCTCCGAGTTCGAGGTCATGCGTGGCAACAAGTCCGGCAACAGGTAACGTGAGTAATTTTTGAAGGAAACGACGGGAACCGTTCAACTTGTCCCGGGAGTTAGTTCCTTTTAGAATTTCATCCAAAATGATAAACAAACGTTCTTCGTGTTGTGCCATGTTGACAAGTTGTTGTAAACGGAGTAATTCGGCATGAAAATAAGAGGTTCCTTTCGCCAGGTTATCAACGGTGCGCATACTGGTAAAGAGGGCCATAGGCTGGAATTCAAAACTTTCAGCCCGAACGACAGCTCCGCAACAAGCAAGTACAAGATTCACCCCTATCGCACGTAGGAAGGTGGATTTCCCGGCCATGTTCGCTCCCGTGATGATATAGAATTCGTGTAACCGGGCTACTTCGAAATCATTGGTTACACATTCATTGGCGGGTAGGAGAGGGTGACCGATGGCTGTACCCCGTAAAAGTTGATTGTCTCCGGGAGTAGGATGGATAAAATCGGGGTGGTTGTACTTGTAGTTGGCCAGACTAACCAGAACGTCAAGTTCTCCCGTGATTTCCACCCAAGTCGGGATGGCCGCGGCATAACGGCGTTTCCAGGCAACAAGGCGCTGGATAAGGTGTAATTCCCGCATGAAAAGCCCGTTCATGAACATGGCAACCACCGCGTTAGAGCGCTGGTCGAAACTTTCCTGTATTTTATGCAGGGAACGTAGAGCCTCGTCCGCGTTGTATGTTTCGTTGAATAGTTGTTGACGCAATGCTTTTAATTTGACGGAAGAACAGGTAAATGTAGAAAAATGTCCGATCAGTTCGTGAAGGTTACTGAACGAACGGGTGAATTCATCCAGACGCATATGAGTTCGCAATGTTTTTTGAGCCGGTAAATAGCTACAAAAAAGGGATACGCAGGAAAGGAATAATGGAATATTTAACGTGAGTATGGAGGCAATATACAATATCCAGGTAGAGACCGTCAGTATCGGAAGGATATACAGGAAAGGACGAGTCCAGCGTGGTAGCCCGACTTGTTCCCGCTGCCATTGTTCGATTTGTTGCATGGCCATGTGGGTAATGCGTTGGCTGTTGCCCTTGGCCCGGAAAACGTGACACCATTCCGGCTCGCGGGCAAATTCTTCGATGGCTTGTTGGCGCTCGATGATGGGTTGCCCGGATTTTAACGGGTGGAGCAACCATTCCCGTAGCTTCTCTCTTCCGTGGGGCGTGACCGTACGGTTGACGGATTGGAAAAGGGAATCTTCCCCGAATATGTCGAGATCATGAGCGTAAGGGTGAGTCTGGTCTTTGTACTCCTCGCCTGTCGGGAGATTTTTAAAGTTTCCGGCAAGATATTCCAGTTCCACACGGGAACATTCTTCAAGTTTGTGCAGGAATTGTATTTCTTTTAATAATTTGGTTTCGAATATATTCGTGATGATAAATAGTGCTATGGCAGCAATAAAAGCGATTAGATAAGGCGTGTACCCTGTGTTGGCGAAGGTATATATGAAATATATGGCTAACAGGAATAAGAAGACTTTTGTGAGGGTGATACCGTTACGCCGTTGTCTGTGTTTTTTTAAGAGGATCGTAAGGCGTGATATTTGTGCTTGATAGTATTCTTTTGGCTGCTGCATAGTATGAATGTTATTTATTGCAAATATAGTTTTTAACCTTGATATATTAAAGTGACGGGAGAAAAATGGTTTATCGTGAATTTTTTGTATAAAAATCATTGTAGAATTAAAAACAAAGGCTATATTTGCACCCGCAATCAGAAACAATAGAGGTTGTTTTTAAATCTGGTTCGGTAGTTCAGCTGGTTAGAATACATGCCTGTCACGCATGGGGTCGCGGGTTCGAGTCCCGTCCGAACCGCAGAGATGCCTGTTAGTCGATCGATTAACAGGCATCTCTCTTTTTATTGTATTGTCTCTTCAATATACTCATTTGGTCGATTGGGATAGTGTTTCAAAAAGTGTGTAAATTCCGAATTGATTATTTTTGTAATGCAATTTTCAAAAATGAATTATTATGGA
>NZ_JADMSV010000021.1:0-95981 GCF_015560935.1 Butyricimonas sp. BSD2780061689_150309_C8 | reverse complement strand
TCTCTACTTAATTCTAATATTTTTTTGATGGGTCAATTTAGAGTATAATAGTGGGTCAAGTGACTTTATATTTTCCAACATCTACCAGCATATGTAATAATCTGTCCTTGTAGTTTTCTATAAAGATGCTGTATTCTTCGGCAGAAGGGAATATGAGTTGTAGGGATAGGGACAGGCCTTCTCCTTCACGAATCATGACACGGGTAAATAGAATGTCATTACAAAGGTTTTTGCCTTTGAGATAAGCGATGTACCCACCCCGGATAACCTGAATGAATTCCTCTGCAATGTTTTCGTCAATACTGAATGTCGTGTTGTATATAAAGCGCATATTAAGCTAAAAGATAAAAACTAAAAGATAAAAGATAAAGTTAAAAACTAAAAGATAAAAGATCCGTGAAGGATTAACTTTTATCTTTTAGTTTTCAGTTTTTATCTTATATAGTCGGTACCCATAAACCCGCGGAGTACATCCGGTACCCGGATACCTTCCGGAGTCTGGTTGTTCTCCAGCAAGGAGGCCACGATTCTCGGTAATGCTAGGGCGCTACCGTTTAGTGTGTGTACCATGGTCGTTTTCTTGTCTCCCTTATCCCGGAAACGTAGTTTCAGACGATTTGCTTGATACTCTTCGAAATTGGAAACAGAGCTGACTTCCAACCAACGATCCTGTGCTTTTGAATACACTTCAAAATCGAAGGTTAGGGCAGAGGTGAAACTCAAATCACCACCGCATAGACGTACGATACGATAAGGTAATCCTAACTTGATTAACAGTCCTTCCACGTGTTTCACCATGCCGTCGAGAGCCTCGTAAGACATTTCCGGACGGGTGATCTGCACGATCTCTACTTTATCGAACTGGTGCAGGCGGTTCAACCCGCGCACGTCTTTTCCGTATGATCCGGCTTCCCGGCGGAAACAGGCGGAGTAAGCCGTGTTTTTGATCGGTAACTGGTCGGCATCCACGATCATATCCCGGTAAAGGTTGGTTACAGGCACTTCTGCCGTGGGGATAAGATATAGTTTGTCCTCGTTCACGTAATACATCTGTCCGTCTTTATCGGGTAACTGACCGGTACCGAAGCCTGAATCTTCATTAACGACAAGCGGGGGCTGCACTTCTTGATAGCCCGCTTTGGTGTTTTCTTCCAAGAAGAAGTAGATCAAGGCTCTTTGTAGACGGGCTCCCAACCCTTTGTAGACGGGGAATCCGGCACCCGTGATCTTCACACCTACTTCGAAATCAATCAACTGATACTTTTTCGCCAAGTCCCAGTGGGGAAGTTGTCCTTCTTCATGGGCAGGCACGTTATCACTGATTTTCACGATCACGTTGTCCGCATCACTCTTTCCGGGAGGTACGGAGTCATGTGGTAAATTCGGTAAACGAACGATGAGTGAGTTCAACTCGTTCTGGGTGCTATTATGTTGGGCAGTCAAGGCTGCAATCTCTTCTTTCAGACGGGTTGTATTAGCCCTTGCTTGCTCGGCTTCCTCTTTTTTCCCTTCTTTCATCAAGGAACCGATTTGCTTGGAGATGCTATTCATTTCGGATTGCTTGTTATCCGATTCTTTTTGTAAATTCTTTCTCTCGTTGTCGAGAGCGATAATCTTCTCAACTAATTCCTTGGCATCAAAGTTCTTCACGGCTAATTTCCGAATGACCGTGTCTTTGTTTTCCTGAATAAATTTAAGGTTTAGCATCTCTGGTAATTTTAAATTTTAGATTTTAATTTTAAATCATCGAAACGGGAACACGGATGTTCTTGTTTCGAGGCGTAAAAATAAAAAAAACTCCTGTACTTTGTAAGGACAGGAGCTTAAATATGTTCATTTTTCTACTTATTCGGCGATAGCCTCAATAGAAACGTAAGATTTGTTGTCTTGTTTTTTTCTGAAAACAACTTTTCCGTCAATCAATGCGAATAAGGTATGATCTCTACCGATACCCACGTTTAATCCCGGGTTGTGTACTGTTCCTCTTTGACGAACGATGATATTACCTGCTTTAGCAAATTGTCCGCCGTATACCTTTACTCCTAATCGTTTACTTTCTGATTCACGACCGTTCTTAGAGCTACCGACTCCTTTCTTGTGTGCCATATCGTTTTAAATTTTAGAAGTTACAAAATAAATTAAGCGTTGATAGCTTCGATTTGAATCTGGGTCATACATTGACGATGACCGTTTTTCTTACAATATCCTTTTCTTCTCTTTTTCTTGAAAACTATTACTTTGTCAGCTTTCACGTGAGATAATACCTTTGCCGTAACTTTAGCTCCTTCTACAACCGGAGTTCCGATTTTGATGTCACCTTCGTTGTCTACTAAAAGCACTTTGTCGAATTCAACTTGAGCGCCTTCTTCTGCAGTCAGTCTGTGAACATAGACTTTACGGTCTTTTTCAACTTTGAATTGTTGTCCTGCGATTTCTACAATTGCGTACATTGTTCTATTTCATTATTAAGTTAATACCGTGGGGTGGGATTCTTCCACTTGTTGTACCCCTGAGGTTAAATTTTCGCTCGGCAAAAGTAATAATTGTTTTTGTACGAACCAATAGTTTACCGAAGTTTTATCAATAATTTTATCTTTCCTCAAAAAACACTAACTTTGACGGGATTTCAGAAAACAGAATGGTTATGAAACATATTGCACGGCTGATATTGAAGATATTCGGATGGAAACTCAAGGGCGGCTTGCCCGCGGATAAAAAAGCGGTAGTCATATCCGTACCGCATACTTCCATTATGGATTTTATCTGGGGGAAGTTGACTTTTATAAGTCAAGGAGTTCCTACTTATATTTTAATGAAGAAGGAGTTTTTCTTTTTTCCGTTAGGACCGATATTAAGGGCTTTGAACGTGATTCCTGTTGATCGGGGAAATAAGGAGAATCATATCGTGGAGAGAATGGTGGAGGAATTCAAAAAACGGGATGTTATGTATTTGACTATAACCCCGGAGGGGAGCCGGAAAAAACGGAAGAAATGGAAAAAGGGATTTCTGGTGATAGCTAAGGAGGCCGGGGTGCCGGTGTATTTGGGACGTATTGATTACAAGGATAAATATTGCACGTGGGGCCCCCGCTTTGAACCAACGGGGGATCCGGATGCGGATTTGAAATATATCATGTCAACATACAAGGATGCGAACCCGCGTCACCCGGAAAACTTTTCCGCGGGCGATTAACAGAAATCATTATTGTATAATAAATAATAGTATATATGAATGTTGCGATCGTACAGGCACATTTGGAATGGGAGAATGTACCGGTGAACTTGAAACTTTTTAACAAGCGGATAGCAGCGATAGAAGGAGCAAACATAATCGTTTTGCCCGAGATGTTTGCGTCGGGATTTACCATGAAGGGGAAAGAACGGGTAGCGCCTTTTTACGAGGCTGTTTACCAGTGTATGCAGGAATGGGCAAGGGAAAAAGACGCGTTGATCATGGGATCGACCGTTTATTTCGAAGACGAGCATTATTACAACCGTTTGTTGGTGGCTTTTCCGGATGGTAAAATCTTGCATTATAACAAAAAGCATTTGTTCACGATGGGAGAGGAAAAAGAGCATTTCACAGCAGGGAATGAGTTATTGGTGTTTGATTACCAGGGAGTAAGAATCGCACCGTTCATTTGTTATGATTTACGTTTTCCCGTGTGGAGTCGTAACACGTGTGGCTACGACTTGGCCGTGTACGTGGCTAACTGGCCGGAGGCAAGGAGGCAACCGTGGCAAATTTTATTAATGGCCAGGGCAATCGAGAATCAATGTTACGTCATTGGGGTGAACCGAGTGGGCGAAGACGGGGTAGGATTGAGTTATTCCGGTGATTCGGCAGTTATTTCTCCTAAAGGGGATGTCTTGGTTGCTTGTGAACCTTTTGCCGACGAGGTGAAACAGGTGGATATTGATTTGAAAGCTTTACGGGAATTTCGTGTGAAGTTCCCCGTGTTGGAGGATCGGGATGAATTTACAATTGAAGATTAATAATAACAGCTAAAAGTAAAGCATGAAAAGGATGTTTTTGGCAATAATCGGATTAAGTATGATGTTCGATTTAAGCGCACAAAAAAAGGTTTTAACCATGGAAGAGGCCGTGGTAGGGTATCATTTATATCCCCGGTCCAAGTATATTCAATGGCAAGGCGACAAGAATCAGTTGACCTATCTGGACCGGGAAGGTTTGATGGGTGAATCTGTCGATAAAGGTGAAAAGAGTGTATTGCTCACGGTGGCGGAATTGAACAGGATCTTGGGGGCCGAATTGAGAGGATTCCCTAATTTTTCTTGGTTGGATGATAACATTCTGGTGATAGCTCGTCAAGGGAGTATCTACCACATTGACGTTGCCAAGAAACAGGTGAAACAGAAATTTACTTTCCCGAAAGGGGCTGCTAACGAGACTTATTCTAAAGCGGGTAATATGTATGCTTACACGATCGATAATAACTTGTATTACATGGACGAGCGTGGGAATAGTTATACCGTTACAGCGGACGAGGACAAGAATATCGTGAACGGGCAGGTGGTTAGCCGGAATGAATTCGGAATTACTGGCGGTATTTTTTGGTCTCCGGACGGAAAGAAATTGGGATTTTACCGTAAAGACGAAAGTCAGGTAACGAATTTCCCGTTGCTGGACATTAATACCCGCACGGGTGAATTAAAGGAGATCAAGTATCCCATGGCAGGAATGAAATCCGAGTTGGTGAGTCTTGGGATTTATGATATAGCTTCTGCTAAGACGACTTTTCTGGATGCGAATGATTTCGGCCGCGAACAATACCTGACGGGAATTACTTGGGCTCCGGAGTCTGATATGGTATATGTTCAGGTGCTTAACCGAGGACAGGATCATATGCGTTTGAATAAATATGACGCGTCAACGGGTAAATTGATTGCTACCTTATTCGAGGAAAAGTCCAATACTTACGTGGAACCGCAAAGCGGTTTGGTGTTCTTGGCTAACAACTCGAAACAATTCATTTATTCTACGAATAACCGGGATGGTTTCATGAACCTTTACCTGCACGATGTGAACGGTAAATTAATTCGTCGTCTGACAGACGTGGATGCAGACGTGGAATTCGTGGCTGTTGATCCTGCCGGGAAATATGTATATTATCTTTCATCGGAAATCTCTCCGGTGGAGAAACAACTTTTCCGGGTAGAGGTAAAAAGCGGGAAGAAAAACCGTTTGACGACGGAAGAAGGATGGCACAATATCACGATGAGTGGTGACTGTGCTTATTTCGTTGATAATTATAGTAGCATCAAAGTACCTCGTAACGTGGATCTGACGATGAATACCGGAAAGGTTGTACGTCGTTTGCAGGAAGTGGAGAACCCGAATAAGGATTACAATTTCGGGGAGATCACGTTGGGTAAGATTAAGGCAGATGATGGTAGTGATTTATACTATCGTTTGATTAAACCGATGGATTTTGACCCGAATAAGAAATATCCCGTGATTCATTACGTGTATGGTGGGCCTCATTCACAGTTGGTAACCAATACGTGGAATGCTTCCTTGCGGATGTGGGAAATGTATATGGCTCAACATGGTTACGTGGTATTCGTGATCGATAATCACGGTACGCCGAACCGCGGTAAGGCTTTCGAGGATATTATTCACCGTCAATGCGGACAAGTTGAGATGAAAGATCAGGTGAAGGGAATTGAGTGGTTGAAAGCTTTCCCGTGGGTGGATGCGAATCGTATCGGGGTTCATGGTTGGAGTTACGGTGGTTTCATGACCATTTCGTTGATTACTAATTATCCTGACATTTATAAAGTGGCCGTTGCCGGAGGTCCCGTAATCGACTGGAAATGGTATGAAGTGATGTACGGAGAACGTTACATGGATACCCCGCAGGAGAACCCGGAAGGATATGCTAAAACGAGCTTAATCGCCAAGGCAAAAGATCTGAAAGGTAAGTTGTTGATCTGCCAGGGAGCTGTTGACCCGGTTGTGGTTTGGGAACAGAGTTTGAGCTTTATCCGGGAGTGTATCAAGAATAACGTGCAGGTAGATTACTTCCCTTACCCGTGTGCCGAGCATAACGTGATGGGACGGGACCGGATTCATCTGATGCAGAAAGTGACGAATTATTTCGAGGACTACTTGAGGTAATTGAAAATTGAAAATGGAGAATTGAAAATGGGAGGGTGTGTCAAAAGGTATTTCAGCTCTCCCTCTGTTTATAGAGGGAGTACCCCGAAGGGGGGAGGGAGTTTGAAAAATGCCTTTTGACACACCCTCTCCATTTATAGTATCTTTTCGTAAAGGCGGAATCTATGTAGTCCGTAGTCTCCCAAGCCTAAATCAACCGTGTCGATATAATTGAAACCGAATTTTTCATATAGCTTGATGGCGGGAATGTTGTTTTCGTATACATCGAGCCGGATAGCTTTCATGTGTAGCTCTTTTCCCAACTCACAGGCAAAAGAGATCAATTTTTTTCCTACACCCGCTTTCAGGAAATCGGGATGAACCACGAGAGTGTGGATCACGAATATTTTGCTGTAATCCGATTCGATCCCCCAAGAAGCCTTATTGTATGCCGGTTCCGGATGATGATTTAAAATGATTGAGCCGATAATTCGTCCTTCCTGCCTTACCACGTGAAGGTGTTGCTCGTTAATCCCAGCTTCTGCGATTTGCCGAACGGGATATACTCCTTTGATCCATCCGGGGTGATTTATATCCGAGTCCAGAAAATCATTTAAATCATCGTATAGTCGTGCCAGTTCATCAATATCTGCGTGTACACCTTTTTCAATAACCATTTTCGTCATTTTTGAATATACGGGCAAAGATAAATAAATTACTATCTTTGTACCGAATTTGAAAAGTCATTTTCAATTTTCATTTTTCAACATTCAATTGTTTAGTCATGCGTATCGATATATTAAGTGTAGTGCCGGAATTGCTGGAAAGTCCTTTGAATCATTCGATTATTAAACGGGCGAAAGAAAAGGGAATCGTGGAAATCCATATTCATAACATTCGGGATTGGTCGAAAGATAAACACCGGAAGGTGGACGATTATTCTTTCGGGGGTGATGCCGGGTTAGTGATGGCAGTTCAGCCTATTTTTGATTGTATCAACGAGTTGACTTCCCAGCGACATTATGACGAGATTATCTATACGGCACCGGATGCTCCTGTTTTTAACCAGAAGACGGCGAACGAATTGTCATTGAAAGAAAATATCATGATTCTTTGCGGACATTACAAGGGGGTGGACCACCGGGTGCGTGAACATCTGATTACGAGGGAAATATCCGTGGGTGATTACGTGTTGACGGGCGGTGAGTTACCTGCCTGCATCATGACGGATGCCGTTGTACGCCTGTTGCCGGGAGCCATGGGGGATGAAACTTCTGCCTTGACCGATTCTTTTCAAGATAACTTGTTAGCCCCACCTGTATATACGCGTCCTGCTGAATTTAACGGGTGGCGGGTTCCGGAAGTCTTGTTATCCGGTAATCATGCCTTGATTGACGAGTGGCAGGAGCAACAAGCATTGGAACGGACGAGGGCTTTGCGGCCGGATTTGCTTGATGAGTAAACGGAGAATCGAATGTCTTTGGCTATATACGTTAAACGTCTGAAATGTCTGTAAGAATTTTGCGTGTAATGAAAAATTCGTAAGTTTGTACCCAAAATAAGAGGGGCGTAGTTATGATAGTCAAAAACATGGACGAATTAGGGGAAATAGAATCCCTGTACAAGGAATATTACGGTTCCCTCTGTTATTACGCCTTGAATTATGTCTGTGATATGGAAGTTGCGCAGGATATTGTGCAAGATATTTTCGTACACTTGATCGAGGCCCGTCCGAAGTTCGAGACTTCTCTTCACGGACGAAATTTCCTTTATTTATCCGTTAAGAACGCAAGTTTGAATTACATCGATAAAAAACGGTCAAAACTCAAGTATCTTCACCTGCACAGGGAAGAGGAGATCATCGAATTGCCGGATGACGAGGCTTTTATCGCCGAGGTTTACCGGAAATTAAAAAAAGCGGTGGACGAACTTCCCCCGGAATGTCGGAAGATTTTTTACATGAGTTATATTGAGAATCAAAGTAACGAGATTATTGCCCGGGAACTTGCTATTAGCGTGAACACGGTGAGGGCCCAGAAAATGAGAGGGAAACAATTACTTCGTGAAAAGTTGAAAAATCTTTACGTGTTGATTTTTATTCTTCCGGAAGTGTTTAAGTAAATGGAATTATTTGCCTAAGTCATGGGATTTACTCGCTTGTTACCTGCCTGTTGTCTGCCTGTTAGGTGCTGTCACCGCCTTATTACCGCCTTATCGCCCGATTATCGCCGCCATTTTAACAGACGATAAGTAAAAATAACAGGGAATTACTTCCCGTTCTGACGTGCAACAAGGAATCCACGGTCAGACAAGAATACACTTTCGTTTATTTATAACCATCTGTAAAAGTTGGATTCAGCTATGTTTCTCCCGGGACGATTGAACTTGTCGGGAGGACAGTTGTTTCTTTCTAAATAATCCTGTCAAGCTCATGGGTGGAAAAATTTTTTGAAAAAAAATTGCGTGTCATTTAGTCTTTCCCGGATTTTGCCTGTAATTATTGAAAAATGAAATAATAAAGATATTGACGATGAACTACCCAAAAGGATTAGAACAATGGATCGTGGAAATGCTGCAAGGCGAACTCGACGAGGAACAACGGCAAAAACTGGAAAGCTGGCTGGAAGAGGACCCTGCTAACCGGGAATTACTGGACAAAATCCGGGAGGAAAAGCGTTGGCAGGGGGGAATACGGCAAATTGCGTATTTCGATGATAAGATGGACTGGTCGGCTGTATTGCGGACAAGCTTTCGTCGCCGCCGGGTGATTCGAATGTACCGGGCGTGTGCTGTCGCAGGGATTGTCTTGCTACTGGGAGTCGGGGGCTTGTTCCTGATGCAAAAACCGGAGAAGACGCGGGTAATTATTGCACGGGTGCAACCACATGAGGTGAAGTTGAACACGGCGTCGGGAAAATCTTACTCGTTGGATCTTGCCGGGGATATTATAACAGAGGAGACCGTGCTGAAAAGTGATGGAAAGAAGTTGATGTTTGAAGCCCGGGAACAAGCAAACGGGAAGGTGGAGTGGAACACGGTTGACGTTCCACGGGGGGGAACTTATAACGTGGAGTTGAGCGACGGGACCGAGGTGTTCCTGAATGCGGAAAGTATCCTTCGTTTCCCGAATAGTTTCGAGGAGGGAACGTGTCGGGAAATATGGATTGACGGGGAAGCTTATTTCAAGGTGAAGCGGGACGAGGCACACCCGTTCGTTGTCCACACGGGAAATATTGAAGTGGAGGTGTTGGGGACGGAATTTAACTTGATGGCATATCACCAGAATCCCGAGGAACACGTGACTCTTGTACGGGGAAAGGTGAAAGTCAGGGATTGTGAAAGAAGGAGGGAGGTTGTTTTGACCCCGGGTGTGCAAGCTGTTTTTGATAAAGACCGGGAAATAATGACTAGCCAAAAGGTAGACGTGGGGTACTACACGGCGTGGATGGAGGACCTGTTTGCGTTCCGGGAGACCCCGTTCGATGAAGTGATGCGGATACTGGCGCGGTGGTATGATTTCGAGTTTTTCTTCCAGAACCCGGATGTCCAGGATTTTATTTATTCGGGGAAGGTGGCGCGATACGCCACGTTGAACGAAGTTCTCGATGTCTTCCGGCAGACGGGTGATCTGGATTTCGACGTGAAGGACAAGGTGGTTATCGTGCGACGGGTGTCTTCGTTGTAGAGGTGTGATTTTTACATATAATCAATATATCAATTAAATAAATTTATGAGAAACATTTTAATTCACAGAAGATTTCATCGGGGGATGGGATCCGTTCTCCTGTCTCTCTTTTTCATGTTGGGGATAGGGCTTTCCGCCACGGCGCAGGAAAAAACGGTCTCGCTCCAGATGAAACAAGTATCTTTGGTCCAGGTGTTTGATCGGTTGGAACAAATGACCGGGATTCATTTCTTGTATAATGCGGAGGTGATAAAGGCTAAAGGCGTGGTTGATATAAACGTGACGAATAAAACGTTGGATGAGTTATTGAAAATTATCCTGGTCCCGAAGGGATTAACGCATTCTATCAATGGAAAGCAGGTGGTGATACGCCCGGGGGCGGCGGAGCCGTTACAGGAATTTATGATCACGGGGACTGTGACGGACGAAAAGGGTAACCCGCTACCGGGGGCAACAGTCCGCATCGATAGCACGTCGGTGGGTACTGCCACGGATGTCGCGGGACGGTTCACTCTTCGTTTCATGAAAAAAACTGGTAACTTGAAATTCTCGTTCGTGGGGTACAAGATGAAGACGATGAAGTTCGAGTCCGGTAAGCCGGTAACGGTGAAGTTGGGCCCGGATGCGGCGGATTTGGACCAGGTAACGGTAATCGCTTACGGTAGCCGTAAAAAGCGGGAAATTGTCGGGGCTATTTCATCTGTCACGGCTGAAGATATTAAGGAGGTGCCGGCTCCCAGTCTCGAAACCTTGCTGCAAGGACGGGTCGCGGGGTTGGGTGTCTTCCAGCAATCGGGGTCTCCCGGTGGCGGGGGAAACAGCGTTGCCGTGAGAGGGTATAATTCTTTACTGGATGACGAGACGGGATATAAAAGTAGCGGGGCCCCGCTGTACGTGGTTGACGGGGTGCCGGTGAGTTCTTTTACCTCCCCGATCACGGGAACGAACACGATGGCTGAAATTGATCCTTCAACGATAGAATCTATCCAAGTGTTAAAGGATGCGGCTTCCGCAGCCATTTACGGTTCGCGGGCTGCCAACGGGGTGATTCTGATCACGACGAAAAAAGGAAGAGCGGGACGGGGAAAGTTCTCTGCCAATTTCTCTTACACGGGCTCTATCTTGCCGGAGACCCCGGTGCAAACCGGGGGTAAGGGGGAACGCCTTTATCACATGGCTATGATGAAGGCCACGAAGAGTGCGTATTATGACGCGGAAACGGGAGAATATAGATACCCGTCCAACAAGTACGAGGCTGCCTTGAACGGGGCGAATTATGACTCATTTTGGAACCAAGGAAAGGGTATCCAGTCGGGAGGTGTGATGAAGATCATCCAGGATTCTCTTAACCCGTTTTTTAATAATTCAACGAACTGGTATAAACATGTTTTCCGTCCGGGAAGAATTTATAACGCCAATATCCAGACAAGCGGTGGAACGGAGACGATTAATTATATGATCGGGGCGGGTTTCTACAAGGAGGAAGGAATCATGCCGGGAAGTAATTTTGTCCGGGGAAATATCCTCACGAACCTGTCGGTTATTCCGGTCAAGAACCTGACAATCGATTCCCGTCTTTATCTTGCTTACACGGATAGAAGCAGGGGATCGGGTTCGGTAGCCGGCTTGGCGGAATCGTTCACAGTGGATCCCAAGAGTACGTCGACGTTAATGCCAGGGAGCGGGGAGATGTTTGACATCATGCTGAAAAAGCTGAATGGTAAAATAGAGGATAACACGTCCTATCGTTTACGGGCGAACCTGAAACTGGGGTACGAGGTCATCAAAGGATTGAATATTTCGACGTCTTTAGCGTTGGATTTTACGCAGGCGAACTTGAACACGTTTTCCCCGACGTATTTGGATCCCACGTATCACGAGGCGAAATCGGAGGGGGAGATCGGGCGTGACTTGACGTTGCTTAACGATAACTTGGTGAGCTATAATTTCTCGTTAAAGGAGGTTCATAATTTTGATTTATTACTTGGGTTATCCAATGAACGGAGTATGACGTGGTCTATTGGCGGGTACGGGCTTGGCTCTCCAAGTAATTCCATTCACTACGTGAGCGGTTCTTTCCCCCAGGAGATATATAATTCCGTGAGCGGGGTTTACCGGGCCATGCAGTCGTATAAATCTGATTTTAGTGAAACACTCATGCTTAGTTATTTTGGGCGAATTGCTTATAACTATGACACGAAATATTTGATCGAGGCCACGTTCCGCCGGGACGGGTCGTCCGTTTTCGGTTCTGATAATCGCTGGGGAACGTTCCCTTCCGTTGCCGCGGGGTGGGCGTTTTCGCAGGAAAATTTCATGCGTTGGGCCTGGTGGTTGAGTTACGGGAAATTGCGGGCAAGCTGGGGAAGGACGGGTAGCCAATTCGGGATTCCTTATCTCGCTCAAGGATTGATGAACGCGGGGAGCATATTTGACGGCGTGCAGGGGATGATGCCGGAAGGTATCACGAATCACAAATTGAAATGGGAAGAATCCGACCAGTATGATTTCGGGTTGGACATAGATATGTTCGAGTATCGTTTGGGTTTGACGATTGATTATTACTACAAATATACCCGGGATTTGATTTACAAGACTGTTCTCCCGGGCGATATGTACGGGCAGAACGGGGTGCAATGGCAAAATGCGATGGAAGTTTCTAACGAGGGGTTGGAAGTGGATATTAAATATGACGTGTTCCGGGACGGGCCTTTTACTTGGCGGGCACGTTTTAATCTGGCGAAAAACTGGAACCGTTTCGAGAAGAGTTACCTTGGGGTGGACACGGATGGCATGATTATCGGGAAGCCGTTAAATGGAATTTACCTGTATAAAGATGGCGGGTTGATCCAGTCGGAAGGGGATATTCCGGTTGTTTACGGCGAGGATGGGAAGAAACACGTGCTTTCTCCCGGGGGTGACGAGGAATATTTTTACACGTTGGGAATGCGCAAACCGGTAGATATTAACGGTGACGGGCAGATCTCGGAAGATGATATTTATTACGCGGGTAGTTCTTTGCCCACGTTGTATGGCGGGTTCGCCAGCGAGTTGAAATGGAAAAATTTCGACTTGAATTTTTTGATCATGTATGAATTGGGGCGAAAGATGATTAACGCCGAGAAATGGCAAACACTGGCATCTCCAGATGCGGGAAGTAACCCGTTGTTTAGTGACGTGAAATTGGAAGATTTCTGGCAGAAGCCGGGAGATGACACGGAGTACCCCGCTCCCGGTATTTACCCGCAGGATGCGTTGCAGTACATGGGTGCGTTCGATTCGAATATTGAGAATGTTAGTTACATGAAGGTGAAACAGTTGACATTGGGGTATAATGTACCTTCGAAGTACGTGAAGAAGTTGCACTTGGATAATATCCGTGTGTTTGTTACCGGGGAGAATTTGCTGACCCTGGATAATTATTCCGGGCTTGATCCTGAAGTGGTAAATGTTCACACGGGTGTTGATCTCGGTCGGACTTACCCGTTGGCTAGGAAGTGGACCGTGGGTTTAACCGTGAACTTTTAATTATAAAGTATGAGAAGAATATTTATATATATGATTTGTTTCGCTTCCCTTGTATTTGGTGGATGCGACTTGAATTTGGAACCGGAGAATGGGGTCACTTTTGATCATTATTTTCAAGAAGAATCCGATTGTAATGCTTTGCTCAGGCAAATGGAGGCTGACCTCCGGGTGATTTGGAGCGCTGTGACTTTCCATGAGCACATGGGGCTGCTGACAGACCGGGTTTATAATGCCGCGAGTATTGAAAAAGTTCGGAATTTGGATCCGAATTATTTGACCGATCGAGCTAAACAGCAACAATGGAAGCCGTATTATAACGTGATAACCAATACTCACTTGCTAGAGGAGAACGTGGGTAGAGTTCCTAATTTGGAGAAAAAGCGCCAGTCCTTTTACCTAGGTCAAGTTTATTTCATGCGAGCTGCTTGTTATTTTTGGTTATCCCGCACGTGGGGTGATGCGGTTATCGTGAAAAGTAGTAGCTATATTGATCGTTACGAGAAAAGCCCGGCGGTGGAAGTGATTGATTCCGCTATTGCTAACGCCAAGCGTGCTTACCGGTTATTACCTCGTTTTGACAAGTTGCGGGACTTGAATAACAAGGCTCTCGTTTCAAAACAATACGGCAGCAGGGGGAGTGCTGCGGCGCTGTTAGCTCATATTTACGCGTGGAAAGGGTCCGTGCAGAAGAATGATGATGATTTGCGGGCTTCTGTTGATTGGGCCAGCCGGTTGATCGAGCCGCAATATCAAGATTCCGTGGGCGTGTACACCCTGGCAGAGAGCGCGGAAGAGGTGGTTACAAGCGTGATGGACCGCAATAGCGCGGAAGGAATATTCGAGATTGAAGTTAATTACGCTGATATTTCATATTACGGTTTGTTTTTTTCGGGCAGTTATTTCGTTTCTTACCCGGTGATGCGAAACTCCGGTAAAAATGATATAACGACAATTAATTACGGGTTATACCGTAGTACGGTACTCAACATGTACGAGGAGGGGGATGAACGGAGGGATGCTTTCTTTTACGCCTTGGATTCAGCGGGTATGAACACGGCTGATTTGACGTACTTGTACAAATGGTGTACACCGCGGTACGAGTCGAGTGGATCTAGTATTGATTTTAAAGGTATGGATTGCAATCGTGTCTTGATGCGTTTAGCAGACATTTACCTGTTGCGAGCCGAGTGCGAGGCGAAGTTAGGAATGACGGCTCAAGCACGGGAGGATTTGAACGCTATCCGGGGACGTCGGAAGGCCAATCTTTTCCCTGCCGGGAAAAACGATGACGGGGGCAGTGATTTGCAATATAGTATTTTCTTGGAGCGGGAACGTGAATTGTTATTTGAAGGGCATCGTTATTATGACGCGGTTCGAAACGGGTACTACGGGCAGAACAGCCGGCATCGGGTGTTACCAGATGCTTTTTATAACTTGACAGATCAAGACATTACCGAAGGGGCTCTTTATCTTCCCGTGCCACAAATGGCATTTAATGACAATGATTTGATGATACAAAATGCTTATTGGATTTCTAAAATGAGATAAAAATGAAAGGTATATTTTTGATATTAGGCTGCGTTTTATGTTTTTCTTGTTCGACAAAATATAATTATATCGATACGGGTACCGCTGTTGGGTATTATGATGGTACGATGTTGGAGTATTTTCGTCATGATACATGGCATAATTGGGATTCTATCGCGAAAGTCATTGATCGTTGTAGCCCGGAGCTAAAGTCTTTGTTCGAGTCAACGGATGCGAATATCACGTTTTTCGGCCCGAAGAATATCTCTTTCGAGAAGTTTTTCTTTTGGGCAGAGCATGAAGGTTCGGATGTGACGAATTACAATAAAAATTATTACAGGAGTATTGATGAGTTTCCCCGTGATTTCTGTGACCAGATTGTTAAAACTCATCTCTATACCGGGGGAAAGGTCATGAGGGATGATGTTCCGCGTTTGGAAAGGGACGAGGAAGGTGTGGCTGATGGCGGGGGAATGGTATTGCCCATGATGTACGGGAATAAGATCTGGATATGGAGTTTACGTAACGCTTTTGCCGGGGTGGAAGAGACGGCCGACGTGGAGTTGCGGGCCGCTGCCGTGGAAGAAGACGGGAAGACGATAACCAATAATCTGGGGACTATCGCTACCACGAATCTTGAAAACCAGTCCGGGGTGGTACATGCCCTCGGTGATCAGTATTTCTTGGGACAATTATTTGAACTTGAATAAGAAAATATATTGACGTATGAGAGCTTATGTGTTTATTTTGATGGCAATTACAGGGACAATGTTGATGAGTTGCCATGATACGACGGAAGGATACCTTAAAACGGATAGCGCCCGGTATGTCCCGGATACGATGGAAATTCGCCTGCAGTTGGACGAGACGCTCGATGCTTACCGGATGCACAACATGGCTCCCTGGGTTAGCCCGAAGTTGCAAGGGGTGATCGGGACTTCTCCCATCGAGTTCGAGGTGGTTGAGGTGGAAGCTACCGAAGGGGGTAATGCCGAGTTGTTCCGGCATTTGGTTAACGTGCGTGGGGGAGGACGAATGGAATTTCCGTTAATCAGTGATATTACCCCGGGAAGATACAGGGTATCCCTGCGTGTTTTTAACGAGGGGTATAGTCATATCGTGAAAGACGTGTTTACTTTTATCGTGAAATAGTTATGAGGCAAATTATTTTAATCGGGCTGATAGCCATCGTGTTACTACCCGGTAGTAACACGATGGGACAAGGCATTCAATTCATGCAAGGTTCTTACCGGGAGGTGCTGGAAAAGGCCAAGGCGGAAAACAAGAAGGTGTTTATTGATTTTTACACTACATGGTGTGGCCCTTGCAAGGAAATGTCCTCCAAGGTATTCACGGATGCGGATGTCGCGAAGTATTTTAACGAGAAATTTATCTCGTACCAGATTAATGCTGAAGATAAGGCTTTCGCGACGGAAGTTTCCCGGTATGAAGTAACGGCTTATCCCACGCTTGTTATTGCGGATGAAACCGGGAAATTGTTAGGCAAGCAGGTTGGCGCATGTGACAGGAGTTATTTCCTGAAATTCGCTCAATCCGCCACGGGGGAGTGTTTGAGTTTCGAAGCGATGTACAATAAGCTGAAAAAGGAGAAGCAGAATGATGCTCTCGTGCAGGATTTTCTGCTTGAAGCCCCGAACTATCTGGTACGTCAATCCGGGCAGGAGCTTACTCGATGGGAGTTACGGGTGGAACGGGTGTACAAGGATTATTGTAAACGTAAAACGACGGCGGACTGGATGAATGCGAAAGATTTTGACGTCTTGCAGTTGTTTCACACCGAGGCGGAGACTGATGATCCATTTTTGAACTATATCATGTCACATTATGACGAGGTGGTTCAGGCCGTGGGGGAGGAAAACGTGTTTAGGTTCGTGTTTACCCTTCACTTGGGATTGATTGATCACCAGGCCCGGAAGGGAAATATGGACTATCTCAAGAATCTCGAACGTGTACGGGGTGATATGAAACAAATGTATGTCGCACTCGTGGATTTCGGGGGGAAAGACGTGTACACGGGATTGAAGTACTTGTACGACGGGTATTATTACATTTATGCCAAGAAAGACGTGGATAAATATATCGACCTGATGGAGGAGTACGTGAAATATCTGGGGCAAGGTATCAAAGGAGCGGATTATCTCGCCATGGTGAACGCCATGTCAGAGGCGTTAGGGGAGTCGAAGGATAATAAGGTGTTGGAGAAGTACATCGAATGGGTGACTGTCGCTCTTCAGTTCGAATTGACGCCGGATGATAAATTGAACTGCATGTTGATGTTGGGCGATTGTTATAAGAAGTTGAATAATATCGAGCTGGCGAAGAAGTGTTACAATCAAGCGTACGTGTTCTCCTTGCAATTCGGTAATCCGGGATTATCCTCGGCCGTGCAACAGTATATTAAAGAATTGGAAACCTTACAATAAGTGATAAATATGAGAAAATGGTTAATGATATGGATATTGGCGGTTGTTTACCTTACCGCTTGTTCCGACGACAAGGATGCCCCGGTTGTTGACACGGACCCGTTTCTGCCGGTGACGCAATTGGAAATTCCAAAGCGGCAATTGGTGGGGACTGATATTACAATATGCGGGAAAGGATTTGATGCTGAATGTAGTGTTTTTCTTCAATTGAATGGTGGAGACACGTTCTCTGCTGAAATCGTGGAAGTTGGTGGAGATAGTCTGGTTCTTCGTCCTTCAGGGGAATTGGAAGCCGGTTTCTATATTATCATCTTGAAAAAGGGTGATAAGCAATATCGTATCGGGGGAATAAACCTGTACTCCGACTCGTTGAACTTGAAGGACATGGAGGCCTATGCCGTGGGAAAAAGTTCAGATGGTCTGGGATTTTATCCCGTGTCTGTTTCCAAGCAATTGAAGGGAGAACTTCTCTTTTCTATCGGGGGAGCGGAAAGTGAATTTTACGGTGGACTTGTCATCGGGCCAACTTTCTATCATGCGAGTTTTGTTTCAAGGGATGTATTCGAGGATCCGTTCACGCGTGTGTATGATTTTTTCACTATTGGTAGTTATGACTTGGAGTCGGGAGAACAAGAGACGTTGATGAATGAAGAGCGGGGTTTGGTTGGTATCGGGAATATAGATGGTTTGTTGCATATCATTCAATTCGACAAGGCGGAAAATCTTTACCGTTTGAAGAAATGGGAAGACGGGGAGTTTATCGAAATAAAGAGTTTCACGGCAGGCGGTACGGAGCTCATCCGGCTTAATAGCGGGGTATTCCTTCACGATGCCTCCCGGAACACGCTCCTTATGGGTGTGTTTGACATGGCCGGTTTGACGGAATCTTTTGCGTGGAAGTTGGATATGAGTGCTGCTAATTGGCAATTAGCGAAATTTGGTGGTACGAGTGATATAGATTATAATTTCATCCCGTGTGGGGAGGATATATACGTGGCCGGGGCGAGGTCAGTTATTACGGATGAAGACATAGGAATAGAAACTTACACTTCGTATATTTTCAAGCCGCAAGATCCAAGTAACTGGTCGTTTAATTCGGGAAACTTGATCAGTACTTTTGAAAATTCTCTGTTTATATCACCTTGTTATAATGCTGATAAAGAAGTGATCTATCTGATTTCAGAAGATGACCAGACGATAAATACCTATGATATTCAAAAAGAGCAATTGACTGGAGGTAAGTGGGTTAATTCCGGTATATACGGTCTCTTTATATTCAATAATAATAACTAATAATTTTTACAACTATGAAAACGTTTACTTTTTTATTTTTAGTGCTGATATTAAGTTGCAGTATGTCATTGTGGACAAGTTGTTCGGACGATAATGGAAAGGATGATCCTGTTCCACCCGAACAACCAACAGATTCTATCGTTAAAGACACGACTTGGCTGATTACGAAATTGAACATCGGAACGGATGATAATAATGGTGTTCTGGTGGTGAACCTCACCTTGGATAAAACGACGAAAAAGGTTACTAAAATTACCACGGATGACGAGGGGAGTACGGACTACACTACGACCTATACGATGACCTACACGGATGGAAAAGTTACTGTTGCTTGTGCGGGGGACTTTACTGACTTGGAACAAATTGTTTACACGTTAAATGATAAAGGTTTTGTTTCTAAAGCCGATGGAGGAGAAGATGGTGGAGTGTTTACTTTCTCTTATGATACTCAAAATCAATTAACATCTATAAATCAGGATGATGAACCGTTCTTCACGGTATTGTATGATGCGAATAAAAATTGGAAAGGTTTTACTCTTGGTGATGATATTGAAGATGCCGTGGCAAGTGCATCTTCCTTAAAGAATACATGTTATAACATGGATATGAATATGTTACTTGTCTGCGATCAAATGAGCATGGAGGTTCTTAGTGTTGCTGCTTACTTGGGTTTGTTCCCGGCATCCCCGAATGTCATTTCAGGGTTTAATGCTACGGCTTATGGTGAGGATTTAAGTATAAAGGTTCATAACGAAAAGAATGCTGACGGTTCAATTAAATCGTTAGTGGCAGATACGGAATTAGAGGGAACGACCGTAGAATTTAGCGTGATTAAAATATTTTCTTCGGAAAAGCAAATTGTTGATAGAAAAATAGAATAGGTGAATCTATTTTATGTAGAAAATCTTTAAGGAATTAATAGTAGAGAAAATCCGGGTATAATGTAGAAATTTGTACCCGGATCGTTTGTATATCATGGTACAGTCCGGGGATAAGAGTAGGATATTTTGGGGTTGCGGAAAATATTCCTTGTTTCTTTCTTTTTATTTAGAAAGATACTATATATTGGCAAATTATTTTGATAATTATGCGGCAATATAAAACTTATCTTTTTGATTTTGACTATACGTTAGTGGATTCGAGTAATGGAATTGTCATGTGTTTTCGTCATGTGCTGGACAAGCACGGGTATAAGAATGTAGATGATAGAGCAATAAAGCGTACTATCGGCATGACGTTGGATGATGCTTTCGCCCTCCTTACGGGGGTGTCTGGTCGGGAAGTTTTGGTTTCTTATCGGAAAGAATATGTAGCGAAAGCTGATGTATGCATGAGTGATAATACCATTTTGTTTTCGGAGGTTACCAATGTGTTGCAGGCTTTGAAACAGCAAGGATCAAAGATTGGTGTTATTTCAACCAAGTATCGTTACCGTATTATGGAGTTTGTGAACCGGCATTTTCCTGCTGGATTTTTTGATATTGTGGTTGGAGGGGAAGATGTCAGTAAAGCTAAACCTTCCCCTGAAGGGGTGTGGTATGCGATGAAACAGTTGAATAGCGATACTCGTGATTGTCTTTATGTGGGAGATAGTGTCATTGATGCCCAGACGGCTCAGGCTGCTGCTTTAGATTTTGTCGGGGTACTGCATGGTACAACAACCAGAGAAGAATTGCTTGCGTATCCACATATTGCTATAATTGATGATTTGGGAACGATAAGAGTGAAATAATTATTCTACATCATTGGGGGTAATATAAAAATTGGTTCTATGGGGTAAAGCCTTTTGTCAGGGCAGAGATTACCTGTTATTAAGGAGTACTATTGCATCAAAATGAACGTTTTTACACAATAGTACCCCTTCTGGAAAACTCTAATAATAATCCATTTATTTAATTATAACCATAATCATAGAGTCCAGCACAAGTTCTCATCTTATTTCATTTAAATTGCGAATCCATTTCTTTTCCAGTAAATATTCTGCGTCATTTTGGTGTTGTTTTGGAAGGCGTCAAAAGAGATCGGGAAGAATAAAGCCCCGTCTTTCACGTCTTGGGCTGAGAGGGTCTTGAATTTACCCCTGAGTTTTTCACGGAATGCCCTGTTACGGACAATATCAAGATATCTCGTGCATATCCCTTCGAGAAATAATTCTTTGTCTCTTTCTAGTGCAATTGCCTCTTCCAAGTTTTCATCCGGGGTATATTCTTTTGCCCCGGCTCGTTTCCTGATCACGTTCAAGTCGGCTATCGCTCCCGGAATATCACCGGATTTCGCTCTCATTTCAGCCCGGAGCAGGTATATATCTGCGAGACGAATCTGGATTTCATTCAGGTCATAGATAGAGAAGTAGTGGCTGAAAGTTAAGTTTGCTATAAGTTGGGAAGAGAGTTATTTAAAGTATATGTTTATCTTATTGAGCCGTTGTATAAAACCGTAAGAGAAGCTATGAAGATACTTTCAAGAAACTACTTCTTTTTCGTTGATCTCTCGAAGATTATTCAGAGCTTCTCCATACGAGCATGGATGAACAACGTTTGATCTTCGAATGAACTCTGAATGAGGGGTATTATTTGGTACTTATCTGTACTTTATTTGGAATATATTTCCTTTTGATTAATATTCTCTTTTCACTTTCCAGTTTAATGAAGGAACGGAGTCTTTTTTAATCATACTACCTTTTAATACTGTAAAGCCAGAAGCATTATAATATCCTTTAGCATTATATCCTCGACTTGTAGTATAGAAGAGGTGTAAATCTTGCTGTTCTTTAGTTTTAATTATTTCAAAAATATTACACCCAATAAAAGATGTTAAGAACTTAACATCCTCAAAAAATTCATCCATTGAGTCTCGTTGATATTCTGGTAGATTTGGAACTTTCGGTATTTGCTTATTTTCGTTTAACACAAACGTATTTGCTTTTTTAGCTTCGGTAATAGCTTTATGTTCTAAATATGTACGTATTGACTTCCTTTAGGATCCCCATCTATTAAATATGTAGTAACTGTTTTTCCCATAATTTATTTTATCGAAGGTATTTGTCTAATATCACTTTCTTTTGCTCAATGCATAGGTTCATCCTTGCTTTAGCTTCATTTATTATTGTTTCGTATTCTTCAACCTCTGTCATAGCCATATTTTGCACATCCAATGGTATATTAGGTATGGTTAAGCTCTTAATTCTATCAATAGAGGCTCTATTGCTACGATTAAATGCGGCTTGTTTGCCAGCCATCTCAAGCATAAACATCACAAAATGAGGGTTCATTTTCGTTTCATCTACTCGTAGTACTCCGCAATGATCTGTTGGGTAAAACGGTGTATTAGCAGGGATATAATTTACCATCCAATCGCCATCTATACCCCACAATATAGAACCTTTTGTAAAATCATCTATTAAAAGTTTATTAATCTTACCGAATGGTTCCTTAACATTGGCACTATACACTGGTATATCGTAGTTGTTATTCATCTCATTTGATAGAATTCTTTTGCCTATTAATATTGTAAATAATTGGTTATTGGAAAATTTTATTCTAGTCCAATTGGATGTGTTGGTAATTTGTAAAGCATCAAATACTTCTGCTATTTTGTGTTGATGACTCTCAATAGTTATTCGACTATTATTATACTCAGCATCAACTTTTTTACATTCTTCTATTACATATCTCTGTATGTCAGGAGGAACGTTAGGGATAGGTATTGTTTCAATATCTTTTGGATATACATGAGGTTGTGCTGCACCTTTTTGTAAGTAGAAAATCTGAGATTGAATACCTTTTAGGTAATTAAATATAAATTCTGTGGAGAAACCGTTAGTACCGATAATTGTAGTGCAGTCTGATGCAAATATTGGTTCATTCCAGTAATTGACAAATCCTGCATTTGCACCTGATGCACTTATAGTAATGACATTGGCATCTCTATTGGCTGTATCATGGTAGCAAGCGAAATCTATGCCTCCTGCCACAACTTTTATATTACCTTTTTTACATTG
This sequence comes from Butyricimonas sp. BSD2780061689_150309_C8, assembly GCF_015560935.1. Lineage (NCBI taxonomy): Bacteria > Pseudomonadati > Bacteroidota > Bacteroidia > Bacteroidales > Odoribacteraceae > Butyricimonas > Butyricimonas sp. BSD2780061689_150309_C8. The sequence goes on along the minus strand of NZ_JADMSV010000021.1, from coordinate 73,383 downwards.
TGCAGAGGTAATGGACTGTCCTTTCTGAATTATAGCAACATCACGCAATTTGATTATAGCGTATTTACTAGTGATAGCAATTTGCTTTTCGACGGCTGTCTTTATTGCTTTGTCAAATTTTTCACGAGAAAAATCTAATAAATCAGAAGTATTTACATATTTAACATATTTACTGTTTAGCTCTGTTCCTTCCCAAGCTATATTATAAAAGGCATTTCGTATAGCTGCAGAGATTGTATTATTAGACCATCTTTCTGGTGCGTATAGTAAACCTCCTGCGTTTGTAATTTTAATGCCTTCAGAGCCTTTTCTATTACTCCATTCATACCCCAAAAATGTTTTTTGTTCTGTATTATCATCTGGTGATGCGATAATAACTGTTTGTTTATCATACGTTAAAGCAAAATAGAATAATTTTTCTCGTTCCAGATTCTTAACGAAACCAACAAATCTATTAAAAATCTCATGTTGTTTCTCTTCGTCTGTTTGTTTTTGAAATGATTTTGCCTTCTTTCTACTTATAAGTTCTGTGGATGATTCAAATGCTGCGATATACATGCTTGCATATTTGGACTTCTCTCTATCTTTAAGGACTGAACCATCCAACAAAGAATAGTATTCTTCTTTGGAAAGACCTAGGCAAAGTAGATACGCTTCAAGAATTTTATCATCAAGCCAATTTTCGATATTGGCTCTGTTAAGTATAGCTTCAACACTATCTTCGACTAGATCTCCCGGTTTAGGAGGTTCGTTGTATTTTTCAAGAAATAATATTGCAGTATTTGTTCCTGTAGCCCCGAAAGTCTTACTACCGAACAATACAATAGAATGCAGGTGAAAATTCTTAAAGATAGTTTCTCTTGCTCCAACATAACTACCGCTACCATTCGTTAGTATCGATACGGGGAGAATTACAGCAGCTAATCCTTGAGGTTTGAGTAGCTGTGCTATTCGCTCTACAAATAATGTCTCAATATCACCACCATCATTTGAAATGCGGTCAAGTAATGTCAGAGTGTTGTTTTTCAATTTCAAATGCGATTTAAAGGCAGATACAGAATATGGAGGATTGGTAACAAGTATATCAAATGAACCATTAATAATTTTCTTTTCCGGTGAATTTTCTAAACCGTCCCCAAAAATGATGTTACTTTCTCCTGCTCCGTTCATGAACATCGAAATCTTAGCAACTCTTGCCAAGCGATAATCTTTTTCAATTCCATAGATATAGTCCCGAACCCAATCGTTATTATCACTTTTTATTACAGAGTTTACAGCTTCAACTGCTTCGGTAAGAAAGTGTCCTGCACCACAAGCATAGTCTATGATTTTTGGATGTCGTAACGAACCTCCATTATTTACGTATTCCCTTAATGGAAGTGAATCCCAGATGAATCGAGTAATTGGTATTGGAGTAAAGAATTGTCCTTCGTTTTGCTTGAATCCTTTATTCAATAATTGTTCGAAAAGATCGCCTAAAAATTGGTGTTTAGATAGATAGACGATACGATATCTCTCAAAAAGTTGTACGATCTCAACGAGAATTTTACCGTTCTGAAGAAATAGTTCTTCGTTGTGAACATCTTTGAACGAAAAGTCATTATTGGAATAAAATTTTAATTTTTTCCTTTAAATCTTCGATAGCCTTTTTTCTTTGTGTCCCCGTGTAAGTTGTAAACAACCATTCCGGGTAATCAGCAGGGACATAGAATATTTTTTCACCCATAAAATCTTCCATACCCTCTTGATGTAACCGTTGTAATCTGTCTTGTAACGATTCGTATGTATCAGTGCCCTGCTTGTATTGGAATTCTACTTCGTCATTATCGCCTTTACGAATTTCATCAGCCAGTTTGCAGATGAACAATGCAACGAGACGATTAAATGCATTTTCTTTATCGCTGACATTATTGTGACGAAGAATTTCTTCGAATTTATTAACGATTTTATCATCTGGAGCAAAGTCCTTCAAATCCTTTTTGCGAAGAGGCTTTACGCCAATTTTATATGCTAAAGAATCATCTCCAAAGATGAGTTCTTGCCATAATTTCAACATATAGGTTTCTGTCCATACTTCAAATAATTCACTAACAGTATGGGCTTTAGAGTATAATTTTAAACTATCATCTTTCTTTGACAATAGCACTAAGTTAGCATCATCGAGACAGTTAATTATATCATTTTCACGTGTAATCTCCCTTCCTACAATGTCAGATGTATATAATGAAATCCATTTTGTACCTCTTTCTTGCTGCCAGTAACTAAATAATTGTCCTCCATCGGTTCGTAAAATTTTGAGAGCATCCTTATACTCTTTTCCATAAGTTTTACACTCGATTATCATCAACATTGAGTTATCTATATCGTAAACACAAATGTCAGCTTTACCACTTTTGGTATCATGACCCAAATGCCATTTTTTTTCTAACTCTATATGTTCAGGACGATAACCTTTTTTCAATAGTTGATTTATGCATTCAAAAACAACAAAATTTTCTGGATGTGCAAAGTTGCTCGTTGTATCATCATTGATTTTTAAACCACGATCTTGGGGATATATAATTTTCTCACTAATAAAGTCGACTTCTATACTGCAATTAACATCAGTAAACTCTTTTTTAAAGCGATGAGGTGATACCTCGGTGTACTCAAGAATTGATAATAACTTTTTGAGATTGCCTTTTGTTATCATAGGTAATATGCTTAATTCTTTGCTATTAATTGAATCTTCAGGATTTACTTGAAAGATTTTGTTATTTTGAATCGTACTTCTAAACTTGGTTGTCGGTAGTTACAAACGTTGGAATTGACAATGTGAAAACTTTTACCTGGTTTATTAGCTAGCCAAGTTTGTTTGATCTCTTTTTTTTCAAGTACTTTTTTTATGCAATTCATGAGTTTATTCATTGTTGCTATTCTTAAATATTCTAATACAAAGATAGAAAATATTGTGCTATAAAAAGAGAAAAGGGAAGAGGAAACTCTTCTTGGTTCAAAATGTTAAATTATATTCCACAATTCTTCCATGGAAGAGTATGGTTGTGAAAACTTTAGAAGTTATAAATGTATTTTTACCTTAAAACTTATCCCATTATTGCTTTTTTAGATATTTACTTTTTCTGCTATCAGCAAGTATTAAAAAAATAATATTGGTACTTGGAATAACGAGCAACAAAAAACACGTGTATTAAGACTATTTTGGAACCTTGCATGGCTTTTATTTTTGGATACCTATCAATTTTTGTAATTCATTAATTTGCAAAGGAGGGGTTACTTTATGTATCATAGCGTGGCAATTGGGACATATTGGTACAAGGTCAGTTTGGGGATTTATCTCGTATTCTTCTCCGATAGTAGATATCGGTGTAATATGATGCACGTGGATATAGTCTTGTCCTAACTTGCCATATGTGTCCCCAAAATTGAATCCACAGACCTTGCAAGAATATCCATTGGATTCGAGACATAAAAGACGTGCTTGAGGATTTCGCTCATATCGTTTTGATATAGTAGATCTAACCGCACCCTCTTTATAGGAATTTACATTAATCCTACCAGAGCCCCTTTTTAGGGTTTTCTCAAACCATAGTTCCTCAAGTTTTGATGCTACCGCATTTGGTATCTCCATCCCTGATGACTGTGGAGTCCAATTATAATTCAACAGCAGTGCTTGGAGCTCTTGAAGAGAAATAATAGGGTCTTCTGATAATTCATCAAATTCAATAATTACTCGATTTACCATTTGTCCATTATTACTCCAATGTTCCGATAGGAAGGGGGCAGTTGTAATGTACCCAGAACCGACAATTCCTTTGTTTTGTGTCTTGTTTCCAAGTCTTATCAAAAAAGCCCTGTCACCGACTGAGACCTGTTTATAGCTTCTAACACTCCATTTCTCAAGACGACTTCCTTTTTCTTTAATGTCTCTAATGGCATTAGATAAATTCTCCCAAGGCCAATTTTTCGGATTGTGTGCAAATAAAAAAGTCTTCATAGGCTCATTAATTTATTCTATTTTGTTGTTCTTGTTGCTCAAATACTTTCAAGCAATAAAATAGCAACAAAAATGGAATCATATATTATTGTTTAATATTGCTAATATGCTGATTAAAATCGTTTTATTGTGCATATTATTCTAGTTGGATGATCTGTTGTGTGTTGATTATCAGTATTTTAAATAGATCACTTTCCGATGCAGAAAATGTTTTGTATTATTTTGACTTGTAATAAATTGATATTTAATATATTATGTTTTTATGAAATGCTTCGGGGGACAAATTGGGGACAAAAATTTGGTTACAATCTGTAAAGAAAATACTAATACAATTTCGTTTTTGAAACTGTGATATTTTGGATCAACTTGTCCATCATGATGTTATGACATTATATATTCTCTTTATCCCTCTTTTTTTCTTCACTTTTATAGCTTCAAGTTTAGTCTTGTTTATTGTATATCTATCAAAGTTTTAAACTAAACTATTTTGCTTGCCAAAAGAAAGAGAGACTTTTTTTGACCGATTTGAAAACCGATAGCTGCTTTGGGGAGGTGTAGAATTATTCTGGGGAAAAATTAAAAAAGGTTCTAAACCAAACTGCATTCTGCTTCATAATGACGTATATTAGTGAATATGATATTTTCTTTTCTCTTTTCGCCAGTTATATTAGTTATTCTTATTACTTTTTTCACAGAATCTTCAGTGGAGCGCTTGAAACACTCAGTGTACTGAATAAAATGTAAAAATATCTGATAATGCATAGAATATCAAGAAGTATTATGTACAATCAGTTCTATCTATCCCAGATAGAGAAAAGGAGATACAGGAATCTCGTTCGCTGACAAGCATCAATGATTTTTTTAGAAGATTATTGTTGTCAAAGACCATATCGTGCCTCGCCGAAATGAGGAAGGAATACTCACTATTGAGCTATTTGATTTCTTGCTCAAAGAGGATAGTTTGGATATATGAAAAACAATATAAAAAGGACAATCTCAATGCCGATTTGTTACTGCAGGCTGCATTTGGAGAATTGTGTAGTTGATAGAAAGAGAACATCGCAAAGAACTACTCCATGTTGGCAAAAGATTTTCTTGTATTTTTGAATTCAATTTAGCTTTTTGGGGAAACTTGTCTATCTTTGTGAATAGTATTATGAAGTTAGGTGAGAAAATAAATATTTTCTACTGTATGAATTATTTGAAAGGATTTAATAATAAAGAACAGGCTTCATGGAAACTTTTTTATAAAGATTATTATGTTTCTATTTGTGCGTATGTAAACAAATTTGTTAGAGAACCGGAAGTCGTTGAGGATATAGTGCAAGAAACGTTTATTAGAATTTGGAAATCTTCACACCAGTTTCCTAATATGCAGGAATTAACTTGGTATTTGTATAAGGCTGCATATATGAATTCAATGGATTATCTCCGGGCAGAAAAATTACACCAGAAGTTGTTGAAAGACTTTGAGCAGGAGGATTTCGAGATGCCCGAGGAACATTTCACGATGACTGTGCAAGAAGAATTAATCCGTAGGCTTTATGCCGCTATCCGTGAACTGCCACAGGAGGTTCAAAAAATTCTGTTTTTAACTTTAGATGGTCTGTCAGGACCGGAAATTGCAGAACAATTACATATAAGTATTAACACGGTAAAATCCCAGAAAAAAAGAGGTTTGAAGATATTAAGGGAAAAATTACACCGTCCCGATTACTGGTTGTTCTTTTATTTTATTTATTCTTCACTTTGATTCGTGTTGATTATTAGAATGTTAATTGAAGAATAGACATTTTTTTTGAAAAAAAGTAGTTTTTATTCCACCCCAAATTAGTTTTCATTCATTATTAGGATGAAATAGTAATTGTTATGAGGTTAGAAAAAGATTTTCAAAAGAATGTCGATTTATTCGAAAAAGCTTTTTGGGGTACGTTAAGTACAGATGAAAAGGAGTGGTTTGAAACTCTTTTGAGGGAAAAACGTTGGTACGCTTTGTATGAATATATGCGGAGCGGAAAGTTCGTGGAGGAAAGAAGAGAAAAAGAATTAGAATTTAATCCAGACAAGGCGTTTTCTAATTTTGAATTTAGGATAGAAAAAGGAGGCAGGAAAATTTCTATATTCAAGAAAATAATATCCGTGGCTGCTGCAATAATTGTCTTTATTTCAACTTCTTTGTTATTTATACTTCCTGATGATAAAAGTGAGGGTATTTCCTCTTTTGCAGCAAATAGTACGATTGGACCTGGAAAAAATAAAGCTCGGTTATATTTGACTGACGGTAGTATGATCCCGTTGGATGAAGAATCGTTGGAATTAAAGGAAAAGGGAGGGGTCAATATAAAATATGAAAACGGAGAAGTACAGTACACGTCTTTAAATGACGTGGAAGAGATCACGTTCAATGAACTTGTTGTCCCTGTAGGGGGGGAGTGTTATGTTATTTTGGATGATGGAACTAAAGTATGGGTGAATTCAATGTCTAGTTTGAAATACCCGACTAAGTTTCAAGGGCAAGTTCGAGAAGTGTACTTGGATGGAGAGGCTTATTTTGATGTAGTTAAGAATAAAGGAGAGTTTATAGTTCATACTTTGTCTGGTAACGTAGAGGTGTTGGGAACCTCTTTTGGGGTTAGTGCTTATCGGGATGAGGAGATGTCTATGACCTTAGTTTCCGGTAAAGTGAGATATGTGGGAAAGGACACGGTGTTATTGAATCCGGGAGAACGTCTGGCAGTTTTAAAAGGAGGAAATACGGAGAAAAAACAAGTGAACGTGATGGAATACGTGGGCTGGAAGGATGGACGGTATGTTTTTTATAATCGTTCTTTGGGAGAGATAATGAGAGATTTGTGTCGTTGGTATGATGTGACGATTTCTTACCGGACTCCGGAAATTGAACGAAAACTTTTTTACGGGGACGTGGAGAGGTATGAGGATATAAACGTGTTCTTGGAATTATTGGAAAAGACAGAAGAAATTCACTATAAGATAGAGGGTAGACATATAGAATTTTATTGAAAAAGAAGAAGTCCCGTCTGGCAATAGGACTTCCCTTTCATGATGTATTAATTTTAACACGTTTCAAATTTATGAAAAAAAGAATTTATCAGAAATTCGAAGCAGTCATTTTTGTCTTGCGTTTTGGTATGATAAAAATGGCCTGGTTAACATTTTTGTTGCTTTTTCATTTTGAGGTAACTTATGCCACGAATGTCTTTCCGCAGGAAATGCGAGTGTCATTAGACTTGAAAGACGCTAGTATGCAAGAATTTATGCAGGTTGTGAAGGAGAAAACAGGGGTTAGTTTTATTTTTAGTGCGGCATTGATCGAGAAAGCTGGTAAAATTTCTTTACAGGTGAAAGATGAACCTTTGAATAAAGTTCTGAATGAGGTTTTTGCGGCTCAAGGTTTATCTTTTATTTACAAGAGTGGAGCCGTGATTGTGAAGAAGCAACAACCGGTGCAAGATGAAAAGAAGATTTTGGTAAAAGGTCGGGTGACAGATACAAAGAATACACCTTTACCCGGAGTAACCATAACGATAAAAGGTACTTCCGTGGGAACATCTTCGGATGTGAATGGAAAATTTCAAATGTTGCTTCTTGATTCTACGAATGTACTCGTGTTTTCATTTGTCGGAATGGAACCCCAAGAAGTAAAATACCAAGGGCAGGATTCTTTAGTAGTGAAAATGAAAGAGACAACAGAGGCTCTGGAGGAAGTGGTTGTGACCGGATACCAGGAGATCAGGGAAAAAACGGCAGTAGGATCTTATTCTAAAGTGAAATCGGAGGATTTGATCATGACCGGAACAAATTCTTTGGAACAGATGTTACAGGGTAAAGTCCCGGGAATGATGGTGATTAATAGCAGCGGTTTGACTGGACAGCGTCAAAAAGTGCGTGTTCGTGGAACGTCGACAGTTTTGGGTAATGCGGAGCCAGTGTGGGTGGTTGATGGAATTATTCAGGAAGACCCGTTACCCTTCGAAATGGAAGATTTTAACGCTACGATCGAGGACTCAGATTTGATGCGTGATTTCGTGGGGGGAGCTATTGACTGGTTAAATCCTAGTGAAATTGAAGATATTACAGTATTGAAAGATGCGGCGGCGACAGCAATTTACGGGGTAAAAGCAGCTAACGGGGTGATCGTGATTAGGACAAAGCGCGGGGAACGGGGGAAACCATCGGTAAGTTATTACGGGCGTTACTCCGGTAGCTTACGGTTGAGCTATGATCGGATGGAAATCATGAATTCTCAAGAAAGAGTGGAGTTGGCGCGAGAGGGGTTTGCCAGAGGAGCTCAAGTGCTGGACGAGACGATTGGTTACTCGGGTTTAGCTTTGGCCTATTTACGTGGAGAAATTACAAGAGAGCAGTTTGAAAAAGATGCTAAATACATGGAAACGGTAAACACGGATTGGTTCAAGATATTGTATCGTAATCCGTTGAACCAGGAACATAGCGTTAGTATCTCTGGGGGAAATCAAGATGGAACATATCGGGCATCAGTTGGTTATACTAAAACCCAGAACACGGCTCGAGGCAACGAAAGAGAACGTTATCGAGGAAGTATTAATATAACAAATCGTTTTAGTCCAAAATTAAATCTTTTTGTTTCCTTGAGCGGTTCTTATACTAAAACGCAGGCTTTTGCCAACGGGGTAGACCCTTTTGGTTATGCCATGAACACTAGTCGGACAATTCCTTGTTATGATGAAAGTGGTGGTTTATATTTTTATTCTCAGGCAAATGGATACAAGTACAATATATTGAACGAGTTGGCGAATTCTGGAAACGAGAATACTAGTAGTAGTATTAATATAAATGCAGACTTGCGTTATTCTTTGACAAATAATTTGCGTTTTGGAGTGACGCTGGGAGGAGGACGGAGTACAACTTTTGCGGAAACGTGGTTTACGGAATATTCAAACTACATTGCCGCAATGCGTGGGTATGATTACGGGACAATTTCTGTGGGAGATTCAAAATATCAAAATTCACAACTTCCTTTTGGTGGTTACCAAACAATTCAAGAAAATCGTAGTTTTAATTACACGATGCGCTTACAGGCAGATTGGGGGAAGAGCTTTGGTCTTGATCAAGAGCATAGAGTTAATGTAATGGCTGGGTGGGAGGCTCGTAGTTCCCAGTACAATGGGTATAGCAACAAGGCTTACGGGTATCAGCCGGACAGGGGAAAATCGTTTGCAACTTTACCCATGGTTATTCCCGGGACAGGATTGACCAACTCTTTGCTTGCAAACAAACCTCAGGTAACGGATCGTCTCTCTAATTACCTTTCATACTACGTGTCTGCTTCTTATAATTATTATCAGCGTTATTCTATTAGCATGAACGTGAGAGGGGACGCTTCTAACCGTTTTGGGCAAGACAAGCGTAATAAATTTACACCCGTATGGTCTACCGGTTTTCGTTGGAATATCACGGAAGAACCCTGGATGCAAAATGTAAAAAAGGTTTTCACTGATTTGTCTTTAATGGCAACTTTCGGTTATCAAGGTAATGTTGTGGAGGCTGTCAGTCCTGATTTGATTGTAAAATTTAACGAGGTAAATTCTGAAACGGGTGAACAATCATTATCCGTTTCAAAACGTCCATCACCTGACATACGCTGGGAAAAGACGTTATCCATGGATTACAATTTAAGCTGGTCATTGTTTCGGAACCGGATTAACGGTAATTTTTCTTACTATTACAAGAAAACGACCGACCTGATAGTTCAACAAAACGTGGCTTTGGAGAATGGGGTTTTATCGACTTATGTAAATCAAGGGGATTTGGAGAACTGGGGATGGGATATGTACTTGTCTTTCGTACCAGTTAGGACTGAAAATTTCACGTGGAGCGTGTCCACTACTTTCTCTCATAACAGTAACAAGGTGAGGGCAACTGTAAATCAAGAGAATCCAACATGGAGGAATGCGGTGGGAGGAACGTTTTTGAAAGAAGGTTACCCTGTCGGGGCTTTCTGGGCGTTTCGTTTTGTCGGTATAGACCAGCAAACCGGGGGGCCGATTATTGATGACACTGGAATTGAGCAGGAAATTGCTGGGGAGGATCCATCGGTGTACTTGGAATATATGGGACAAAGAGATCCCGCAACGAATCTCGGTATAAATATGGTGTTCCGTTACAAAAGATTTTCTTTCCCGTTGAGTATTTATTACGTGAATGGAGGTAAGCAATTTTTGCCAAACCCGTGGACGAATAACAAAGGATTGCCAACAGAGGCAAGAAATGCCTCGACAGAACTAAATAAACGTTGGCGGGTACCAGGAGATAGAACGAACATTCCAGGTATACCAGTTCGCGGGGGGTATGAAATGAAAACCTATAATTATACGAATCATGCGAGCGTGTCATACTATCCTTATGAGGCTTGGGGGTATTCCAACGCTCGAGTGGTCGATAAGTGGTACATTCGTTTTAACGATTTTTCATTTGCTTACGATTTACCAGAACGTTGGATTCGCGGTGTGTTTAAAAGTGTAAGAGTGTCTTTTTTTGTTTCTAATCCTCTGATAATTAAAAGTAAAGACTTTAAAGGTCGAGATCCAGAGGTGGCCATGGGTTCCCAACCAAGAGAGCGTTCATTCTCTTTGGGTTTAGATGTTAAATTTTAATCATTAACACTATCGATATGAATAAAAATATTTTTAAATATTGTTTATTGTTATTCCCTCTCGTGTTAGGTAGTTGTGGGCATTTTCTTGAAGAAGTTAGTCAAGATGAGATAAAACCGTCCACGGTGACAGACCTTGAGCAACTTTTGTTGGGAGACGGTTATTTTAACACGGAAGCTCAAGGGAGTGCTGGCAATTTTAATGCCTATTGTATCACAGACATGTTTACGGATGATATAAAGTGCAATGGTGTGAGTTTTACAGGATTACAGTACACGTACGATGCTTATGACTCGCAATTTTCTTGGAAAGACGAAATGTTTACTTTAGAAGGAGATGGCGATAACATCCAATTTTGGCAATTACCTTATAACGGGATTGGAACGTGTAACGTGATATTGGATCATCTGGATAAAGTGAACGGCGATGATGTGTTGCGTGAGCATATTCGAGGAGAGGTTTTGGTGTTACGCTCGTGGTATTTTTTACACTTAGTGAATTTTTTCGGAATGCCGTATAATTATGGGAATCCGGGGGAAAATTTGGGCGTACCTCTTCAATTAACTTCAGGAGTGACGGAGGAGAGACTTTATCGTAACACGGTACAGGAGGTGTACGATCAAATTCTTAAGGACATGACTCAAGGTTATCAATTAATGAAGCAAAACCCGGTTGATAAAAATTCATTTCGTGTAGGTCCATTGGCTGCGGCTGCCATGTTGGCACGGGTTTATCTTTACATGGAAAACTGGGACAAAGCAATTAATTATGCAGATACCGTGTTGCGAGAAAATTCAGTTTTATTAGATTTGAACAATCTGGCAAGGACGGGAGATGCGAGTGTTGTAAAGCAATTGTACCACTCTTCCGTGTACGACCCGGCACTTTCCGATGAAATTATTTGGGGGCGACCGTACGGAACATCCATTTACCTGAGAGATGTTCCAATTGAAGGTGTTGCCCCGTATTCGATAAGTGATTCCCTGCAGAATCTTCTTTTCCGTGGCAAAAGCTGGACAGCTATAGCTGAACAAGGAGACGTGGAGGATTGTCGAGCCATATTTTTCTTCGGATGGCAGAAAAGGGGCACGATAACTTACATCTACGCTCCGAGCAAGGGAACCGTTCCGGGGTTTGCTACTTGTAATAATTACCAGGGAATTCGTACTGCCGAGGTGTATTTAATCCGGGCGGAAGCTTACGCTCGAAAAAACATGGAAAATCCAAATGGAGAGTATGTTAGGAAGGCTTTAGTTGATTTGAACGTGTTGCGGGCTCATAGATTGACGGCAGAAACTTCTGGCAGAGATTTGGATATCACGGAGGCGAACGAATTATTCGAGGCTATTCAGGTAGAACGTCGGCTTGAATTGTGTGGAGAAACGAATAATCGTTGGTTTGATCTACGTCGTTGGGGAATGCCTGAAATTATTCATATGGTTGGAGCACGTGAAAGTGAAATGGAACCTGCCGTGTTGACGGAAAAGCAATACGTGTTACCCATTCCAGAAGAGGCGTTAAATAGAAATGGAAACTTAGTGCAAAATATTAGAAAATAAAGAATCATGAAGTTTAAGATATTTTATTTGCTTGTAGGCTTGTGCGCCTGGTGCGGTTGTCATGATGAGGAAAACTTGATTGCGAGTACAGAACCGGAGCCTTTTTTGAGTCTTCCACAAGGGGAGAACCCTTGGGATGACCGGATCATGGATTTATATAGGAACATGGGAATTGAAATCTTTTACAAATTCGAGCCGAAAGACGTGTATTTCAATTACACGTCGGGGGGGTGGAACGAGCTCCGTAATGACACGATAGCGAATGAAACTCAAGAATACCCCTACGGGAGTAATCCTTCTTTCGGTTTGCCATTTTTTGTTTTTAAAGATAGCACCAAAAGAGACTCGATAGAGATATGGGTTAAGAACACTTTACTGCCTTCGAATAAGCAGGGAGAATACCCGGTGGGAGAAACTTTGGATGAATACGGGCTACCTCTAGTGGTTAATGTTGAACCAGACAGAGAGGAACCAAGCTGGGCTTACGTGACAACTTTCCGTTTACTAATATCAAAGTTCACGTACAAGGTGGAATGTGCAGATTCTAGCTACGTGGACAAACAATTAGATTTGTTACAAGATGTGTTCTTAAACTATTATCCGTCATCTTTACTACGGGAAGGTCTTCCTCCGAGAATTATGCTTGGTAAAGATTTAATCATGTGTAATGAAAATGGAGAATTGATAGACACTGCTTACGTGTTGGGGCCTAATAATTTTATATTGAATTACGGGAATATTGCTGTGGATAAATTGTCTGAAGCCCGTAAGCGGTCGATTAAGACAAGTATGAATCAATGGTTTGTTACCGATCTAGTTTTCGATTTGATCTACACGGAGGTCTTGAATAATTCCACATGGTTCGAATTGACAGATTATGACGGGATGATGGAAGAGCAAACCGGGCCAACAACATTCGTAGGTTGTGCCAGGATGGCACAAGCGTACGGTTGGTTGAGCTATTACGTGGATTGTGATAAAAAGGAGACCTGGACGAACTGGACAAGAGAAATGAAGATGCGGAATGATTTGATGTCATACTTGGCTCTAATTGTTGCTTACTCGCAAGAAGAATTGCTGAAATTGCAAACGGCACAACGAGTTCCAGGTGGAACGGGAACCGCACGATGGTGGGCGAAAAACGGGATTGGTCGTTTGAGCAAGAGTCAGGATTATAGCGGGTTGGCTCGTAAAAAATACGATGCCCTTGTTGATTTCCTGAAAACGAAAAACCTTGATCTTGCCAAGGCGGGAGAGATTTTTTATGTACCAGAAAGTTAATTTAAAATAGAATGAAAAATAATTAAATATGTAGTATCCCGTTCTCCCGAATCGATTGTGTTTGGCATGATAAATTTGGGGATAACGGGATAATATATTGAAAATCTTTGTTGTGTTTTTTTGTTTCGAGAAAAAGTATGTTTGTAAATAGTATTGTATGACAAATCCAATTGTAAAAGTAGAACATTTGTATCACCGTTATGCGACGCAGTGGGCAGTAGAGGATATTTGTTTTGAAATAGATCACTCCGGAGTCGTGGGGTTATTAGGATCGAACGGGGCGGGTAAATCAACAACCATGAATATTATTTGCGGGGTGTTGAAGCAGACCCAAGGGGAGGTGTATGTGAATGGGGTTAATACGTTGCAAGACCCTATTCAGGCTCGTAAACAGATCGGTTTTTTACCCCAGAAGGCTCCGCTCTATCCGGATCTGACGGTTGATGAGTATTTACGTTTTTGTGCGGAAATGCGTTTGATGGAACCCAAAAGAATCCGGAAAGCAGTGGACGAGGCGGAGGAACTTTGTGGGGTGACTCATTTCAAAAGTCGTTTGTTACGTAATCTTTCGGGGGGATACCAACAACGAGTAGGTATCGCTCAGGCTATATTGCATAATCCGAAATTTGTGGTTTTGGATGAACCGACAAATGGACTGGACCCGAACCAGATTTTAGAAGTTCGCCATCTGATACGTTCAATTTCTGAAGAACGGACTGTGTTGTTGTCAACGCATATTTTGCAGGAGATACAAGCAATCAGTGATACAATCCTGATGATAGAACATGGAAAGCGAGTTTTTTACGGGAGTATGGATGATTTTAACAACTACGTGGAACCTCATTCTATTGTTGTCGGTATGGCTAAACCTCCAGTAATTAGCGAGTTGAATGAGATGAAAGGTGTTAACAGGGTTGATATGATTTCGGAGCGTCAGTTCCGGTTATGGTATAATGGTAAGGAAGATACCCTGAAAAAAGTGGTGGAGGAGAGCGTGAAACGAAACTGGGAGTTAGTGGAGATTCATGCGGAGAAGAGTTCTTTGGAAGAAATATTTGCGAAATTGTCAGGAAAGAAATAATAGAAAGATATATTGGATTATGAGAGTAATATATAAAATTGCACGATTGGAGTTAGCTAATCTGTTCTTTTCCCCGGTAGCTTGGTTTGTACTCGTGTTCTGGGTTTTTATTATGGGATTGAATTTTACCGGGAAAATGGAGGAAATGGCTCGGATGCAGGAGTTTGGCAGTTCGTTTTATGCTATTACGGAGAAACTTTTTTATGGTATTGGTGGTTTGTGTTTTTTTTTGAAGACAGTACTTTATTTTGTTATGCCCGTGTTAACCATGGGGCTTATCAGTCAGGAATATAATTTCGGTTCGATCAAGTTACTTTTTTCGTCACCTATCACGAGCCGGCAAATTGTATTTGGGAAATATTTGGGAATAATGGCTTATGGGCTACTGATTATGGCGTTTATGTTCCTGTATGTTCTGGTTAGTTGGTGTATTGTGGAAAATTTCGAGTGGCAGGTGGTACTGAACGGAATGTTGGGATTGTATCTCTTGTTTGGGCTTTATGCTGCTATCGGGTTATTTATGTCGGCATTAACAAATTACCAGATTCTTTCTGCCATTTGTATGTTGGTTATGTTGACTGTTTTGAACTGGATAGTCGGGATCGGGCAGGAATACGCTTTTATTCGAGATATAACTTACTGGATGTCTTTCGAGAGTCGGGTTGGTAATTTTATCAAGGGAATGTTATGTAGTGAGGATGTCCTTTATTTTATTATCTTGAGTTTAATGTTTTTGTGTTTCTCCGTGTTGAAGATGCAGTTACAGAGAGAACGTTGTTCGCTGACGAGTAAGGTTTTACGGTATGTGGGAGTTTTTGTGGTTGCCATGTTGCTGGGGTATATCACGTCTAGGCCAGCCTTAAAGTTGTACTATGATGCGACTTACACGAAAGTAAATACTTTATCTCAGGAAACTCAGGATATTGTGGCCCAACTAGATGGAGGATTGAAAATTACAACGTATAGTAATTTATTGGGTAAAGATTACCGTATTCCTCCTAAATTGGTTCGTCGGGATATGGACCGTTATGAGAATTACTTGCGTTTTAAGCCGGAAATGGAGTTGGAATACGTGCTTTATTACAATGCGGATACGGCAAATTCCACGTTTAAACATTATTATGGAGGTAAGAGTGTAAAAGAGGCCGCAGAGTTAGCTGCGAAATTAGCGAATGATAAGTTGGGACATTACTTGTCCCCAGAAGAGATTGATGAGAAATTTGATTTAAAACCTTTTGGTTATCGTTTTTTGATGGTGGTGGAACGGGAAAACGGTCAGAAATTGTATTTACACACGTTCAATGATTCCCGCCGTTTACCGAGCGAGAAAGAGATTGCGGCAGCATTACGTCGTTTTATCAAGAAGGCTCCGCGTATCGGTTATCTGACTGATCACAGTGATCGTGCAATCACGACCCAGAATAATCGGGATTACTATTCTTTGGCCGACTTGTCCTATCGTTTTTCTTTGATTAACCAAGGCTTTGATATGGTAAATGTTTCTTTGCAGAGAGATGGCCGGAGTATTCTGGATTCTTTGGATGTGTTGATGATCATGGACCCGGTAGAGAAATTTACAGACGAAGAATTAGAAATTTTGGATGAATATATCGCCAGTGGCAAAAACCTGTTGATTGCGGCAAAACCTCGTTCCGCCGAGAATTTGAAACCTTTGACAGATCAGTTGGGGATAGCTTTTGAACCGGGAATTTTGGTGCAACACCCGGGGAAGGATCAGGTTGCTAATATTGTCAGTTGTGAACCGGTTGGTGATGTGCAGAATTTCTCCCCTCATTTTAGTAGTGCCTCTTATAACAACAATTACGTGATGCCGGGAGCTTCAGCCATAGATATTGTTGATCCGGGAGATTTTAAAATAACCCCCTTGCTGGTGACCGTGGATAAAAAAGCATGGAATGAGATGCAGACTATTGATTTCGTGAATGAAGTGGCGACTTTGGACGAAAAGTTCGGGGAATGTGCCGGGGAGAAAATTACTTTCATGTCTTTGGAACGTAAATGTAATAATCGGGATCAGCGTATTCTGGTGATGGGAGATGCGGATTGTATTAGTATGGGCGAATTAGGAACAACACGTCGGGGAATTTCTTCGGCAAACGCGCTTCTTATTGATGCCACGTTCGGCTGGTTGGTATATGATGAGTTACCTTTAAAACTAAAACGCCCACAGCCTATTGATAACCGTTTGAATATGAGTTGGGCACAAGCTTCAACCGTATCGTTGATCTTGAAGTGGGTTATGCCGATAGTCATTTTATTACTTGGGACTTTTATCCTTATTAATAGAAAGAGAAAATAAGATGTTTTTATATTGTATGTATTTTTTTATTAAAACTTTAGTATGAAAAAATGGTTTGTTATGTTGTTGTGCGCACTTTTTGTTTTTCCGTGTGCCACAATAGGGTATGCTTCAAATGGCGGAGCAGAAACAGAGCTTGTCTCTGCAACAAAAAAGGAGAAGAAAAAGAAAGCTCCCAAGAGCATGTCTAAACGTCAATGGGAGAAACGCAAAAAGAAAGCTGCTAAAAAAGGGGGAGGGATGACTCCGACAATGATTCCGTTGAAATCCAACGGAGGGTCTCCCGTGAAAATGCTTTCTAAAGGTGAACCGATGGGATATGATCAATTTATAAAGAAACCGGGGATTAAAACTGTAAAGAGTACTTTCATAACCTTACATAAAGTGGACGGGAAAGTTTATTTCGAATTCCCTAAAAAATATCTCGGACGGGAAATGTTGATTGCCGCCACGGTAACGGAATCCAGTGATCCGGAATTGTTGATGGTCGGTTATAAAAACCAGAAACCCATGCATGTGAAATTTGAAATACTTGATGGAGCCGTTTATATGAGGTCGGTGAATGCACGTGTTATGGCTGATCCTTCAGAATCCAAGATGCAGAGTGCTGCAGATAAGAATTTTATAGACCCGTTGGAAAGTCGTTTTAGAATTGAGGCTTATAATAGGGATTCATCGGCAGTTATTTTTGACATGACTTCTTTATTTATGGGCAAGGAAAAGGCTTTAAATCCTGTACCGAAGCAAGTTGGACAATATGGAATAACCTCTCAACCACAATCTAACTTGTCTTTCTTGGGAGACATCAAGGCTTTTGATGATAATTTGTCTATAGAGACATGTATGACTTATGATTTTACTTTGAAATATGCGATGTTCTCGATGCCTATCGGTAACATGACGGCCAAAATAACCAATTCTGTATTACTATTGCCGGAAAAAAAGATGAAACCTCGTGTTTCAGATACTCGTTTGGGTGTATTCTTGACCAATAAAGAATATTTAAGTAGCAAGAAGGATGGAATTCAACCTTTTACTTATGCAAACCGCTGGCGGGTGGAACCGAAAGATATGGAGGCTTGGGGAAAAGGAGAGCTGGTTGAGCCTGTAAAGCCGATTGTATGGTACGTGGACACTTTGTTTCCCGATTTATGGCTGGAATCTATCAAAAACGCCGTATTGAAATGGAATTTGGCTTTTGAGAAGATTGGTTTGAAGAACGTGATGCAAGTGAAAGAATTTCCAAAGAACGATCCGAATTTTGACCCGGATAACTTGAAATATTCATGTATCCGTTACTTGCCGGCTGCCGTGCCCAACGCTATGGGACCGAGTTGGGTTGATCCGACCACGGGCGAGATTATCAATGCTACAGTGATCGTGTATAATGATATTATCAAGTTGATCAACAATTGGCGTTTCACGCAGACAGCACAAATTGATCCGAGGGTGCGAACGAAAAAGATGCCGGATGATATTGTAAAAGAAACAATGACATACGTGATTTCACATGAGATAGGCCATACATTGGGATTGATGCATAACATGGCGGCTTCTCATGCTTATCCCGTGGACTCGTTACGTTCTGCCACGTTTACGCAAAAGTATGGAACTACCCCTTCCATCATGGATTACGCTCGATTTAATTATGTTGCTCAACCGGGAGACGAGGGCGTAAGATTGACTCCTCCAGAATTGGGAGTTTATGATTATTTCATTATTAAATGGTTGTATTCCCCTATATCCGGAAATTTGTCTGTAAACGAAGAAGCGAAAATCTTGGAAAGATGGGTGGACGAGAAAGCCGGGGATCCATTGTACCGTTATGGAAGACAACAAACTCAAGCTCGTTATGACCCAAGTGCGATAGAGGAAGACCTAGGTGACAACGCTATGAAAGCGGGAGATTACGGGATAAAGAATTTGAAATATATCCTGAAGCATTTAAGTGAGTGGTTACAGGATGATCCGGATTTTTCTCATCGCAGTTCTTTATATGGGAATATTGCGAACCAATATCTACGTTATATTTCTAATGCGGCTTATAACGTGGGTGGTATTTACCTGACGGCCGTAAAAGAAGGTACAAAAGGTAAGACTTACGAGGCTGTTCCCAGGGAAGTGCAAAAAGAAGCCATGCAATGGGTGATTCGCCAAATGCGTAATTGTGATTGGGTTGATGATAGATCCGTTTTAGATAATGTCGGTTTAAATATCGGGATGGCAAGTTATATTCGCCAGTCCGTTATGAGTATGTTGATCAACCTGTCTGCTAACGTGGTACTTTCTTCTTATATCTC
The DNA here is from genome assembly GCF_015560935.1 of Butyricimonas sp. BSD2780061689_150309_C8. NCBI lineage: Bacteria > Pseudomonadati > Bacteroidota > Bacteroidia > Bacteroidales > Odoribacteraceae > Butyricimonas > Butyricimonas sp. BSD2780061689_150309_C8. The sequence continues at coordinate 54,195 of NZ_JADMSV010000021.1, read as the reverse complement.
GGATAAACCTTATTCCGTTGCCAATTATTTTGATGATTTGTATAACGGGATATGGGAAAGTACGATTAAAGGACGTGCCTTGACTGCGGGGGACAGGCAGATACAACGTTTAGCCGTGGCTAGTACGGTGGAGACGGTTAAGGCGATGACCTCAGGTGACCGGAGACGAATCTGTTTAACGAACGTGTATACTCCTTCCGTTGATGAAATCGTTCTTTACGGGTTGGACGAGAGTGGTATTGTTGCTAAGTACTTGGATGAATTTAGAAAATTCGAATGGGAAGAAGGTCGGGGATCTGTTATGTCGGAGATGGTGAAATTTGGTAGCGGTTACGGTTCGCAGGCCCCGATAGATATTACGGCGATTGATGAACGCACGGGTTTCTATTATAATATGCTTGAAAAGGTTACCCGTTTGGTAAAGAGTCGTGTGAATACAGCTAACGCGATGGATAAGGCTCATTATCAATCTATATTGGTGATGTTAGAAGCCGCTAAGAAGTAATTTCAGGAAGAGGGTATGTCAAGACGAGCGCCATGAATTTTTGGCATACCCTCTTTTTATTTAATAATTCGAGATAGGATGAGAATAATATTTTTGAGTGTACTGGTATCTCTGTTTATATGGGGATGTAATGTAAAGTCAACATATGATATTTCAGGATTTTGTGACGGAAACAGTTTGAGTACGGTTGTTTACTTGATGGAAATCGAGCAGGGGAAGATTGTTGACACGTTGGGACAAGTCGAGGTTTTGAATGGCCGTTTCACCTTGAACGGTGAGACAGGTAAAGATAAAGATTGTCGGATTGAGTTGGTTGACGATAATAGGAAGCGGGTGTTGGATGCCGTTGATTTTGTTTTAACAGGCTCTAATTTTATGGTGTACTTGGGAAACAAAGATCATTCTTTTATACAGGAAGACAAGGCATCCCAGCAACTGGCACGGGCTTTTTACGATAATGAAAAGAAATTCGTCGATACGAGAAAGGTGTTGGTACAGCAATTTATAACATCAACAGAGAGGAAAAAAGATTCGCTAGGAAAGGAATTTGAGGAATTGATCAAGAGTTATGAACGGAAAGAAAATGAATTGGTGGAGGAACATGTTGATAATAAAGCTACTGCGTGTGCCATCTCAGGATATGTTACTTCCTACACGTTTCGTTTAAAAAGATACTTGTATGCGTTGGGAACAAAGATAAATGCGGTAGCTTATGAGTTGGAGGGGTGGGATTATGTTCTAGATCGTTACTCAAAATTGGGAATTGCTTCAAAAGCTTGGTTGGAAAGAAATGGTTTCAAGGAGAGAATGGCGGGAGTTAGGGATAAGATGGCGGGAGAACGTAGGGCGCTGAAAACTTCAGAGGGAACGATTGCCCCGGATATGGTTCTGGTGGACATGGAGGGTAACGAGTTGAATTTATATGATGTAAAAAGTAAATTAAAATTGGTGGATTTCTGGGCGTCATGGTGTGGGCCGTGTCGGAGGGCAAACCCTTTTGTATTGAGTTTATACAAAGAATTTAAAGATAAAGGTTTTGAGGTGGTTAGTGTCACGGTAGATACGAAAAAGAAAAATTGGCTGAAAGCGGTTGAGGAGGATAAATTGACGTGGAAATATAATGTAAGGGATTCTTTGGGACAATCATCTAGCCTGTATGGTATTTCCAGTGTTCCCTGTATGCTTTTGTTGGATGAGAATAATAAAATTATTGGGAGAAACTTGCCAAAAACAAAATTACGGGAAGTGATTGAACAGGTGTTGTTGGAATGATACTTTTTGTTTGAGTGACTATTATTCGTTTTCGTGTTGTTTTTCGAATATTATCATGGAAAAGGTGAATGTTCTCTTGACAAGGATGCGAGGAATAAAACCAATGAATTGGAACTAGTTGAAGATATGGCCATGTGGCCCAAAATAGTTGGTAGATTCTTTAAGATAATTTGAATTTCAGCATCATTAATTACCTTAATTGAAAACGTTTTTAATTAAGGTAATTTTATGGAAAGACCTAGTAGAAAATCTCGTTATTGGCCTTGTTAATCGACGGACATGATAAAGTGGGATAAACAATCTGGTAAACAGCGTTACCGTTGCGTGCTTTGTGGAATCTATTTCACGGTAAAAATGAACCGATCAAAAGAAAGAACGAGTTAAGCTGGTTCAAGACGTGAGTTATTTACCCTCAACCTTAGGAATCAATACCACGAGAGCCTGGGCTTAGCACCCGAACTCTTCGTCGTAAATTCTCTGGAAATTTAAATCGTTGTCAATATTGGGTAATTCCAGTATATCGCTTGGTTAACCTGGTCGTGGATGGGACTTGTTTAGTAACAAGATATGCCTGTTCATCTATCGAGAAAACGAGTTGAAAAGAGACTTTACTTTACCGGGCAGCAAGTGGCGAGTATACCGATGAAATTTGCTAGGATTTAATTAATATCATGAGTCTAGGCATTGTCATCGAGAGTGTAACTTGTGTGATGATCATAAATCCATTATCCGGGCGATAAAAGACGCTAACAAGTGGATAAAAAGATGTAACAAGGAACATTGCATGGTACTAATCACGAGTCAACCCTGGTTCAACGTTGTTGCTTAACCTATCTCAAGAAAGACCACAAGAGCGTCGAGGGACGTCGATTGAGAGCTATCGCCATGACCGTGTGCAAAATAGACTTGATAGAAATAAGAGAACTCTTTGTTAACCCCTTTACTTTCAGGGTTAACGATACCAGCGAGTATCTTTCCACTATACATACAATGAACAGGGTGGAAGGATGTGGCACATACGTAAGGTCTTGTATTGTGCTTGTAACACCATAAGCAACGTTCTGCCTTGCATATTCCGCTACTTGAACACCTGGATCCCTTGCGCGACAAATTGTTTAGAAGGATTTTTTCTCACCTGAAAGATGATATTTCGTTTCATAGAGGTTAATCAAGAGAATATTTCAGAAATTTTTTGCATCGGTAAATCTGGTTTAAAAAACAAACTGGAACTGGGTTTTCCTAGACATGAGAAATTTCCAGTAAAAGTGGTAAAAAGAATTGTAGTTATAGTTTATTAAATGAAAAAAATCTATTTTTGAGAACAAAAGTGTATTTTGATAGTTAAAAATTTATTTAGGGAGAGTATTTTGTAGTTGCATGGGTAGAAATTAGGAAATCTTTATGAAAGAATGTAACATATACGAGCATGATATTCATGTGTTGATAAGTGATTTGAAAAGTGGTCAAGAATCAGCGTTTGACTATTTATTTGTAACTCGTTACAAGGAATTATGTCGGTTTGCCCGGGCGTTTGTTGGTTCGTACGTTGCCTCGGGTAATGATGATAGGCACCGTTATATCTCATGGATGAAATGGAATAAGAAAGTATACACGAAGAATTATATTATTCATGCAGATTTGTTGAATGGCGGTCGAATTGAATTCCAAATGAGCGAGCGGCTGAATAAACTTCGGGGTATTGGGGATGAGGATGTACCTTATTCGTTTTCATTGAAAAGAGAGTAAAAATAACAGGGATAGTTCCCGATCAAGAGTTAGTGAAATTGGATCAATGGACTAATATCTCGTAAAAAATATAGAATGGAAGCTATAAATTCTTTATTGTTAATCATTTTAGAAATTCGATTGACCATCCTTTTGATTGTAAATCGTAATAATTTTCAATATTAAAGTTCGTGGAAATTTTTAATGATATTAGCAATAAAAAAGTAATATATAAAATAAATGTATTCAAAAAATATTTCTTTTTTTGTAGCATTAACGTGTTTTGTTTTTATAAAATCTTAGGTATGAAGTATTCGGAAGAACAATTTTTGGAATTATTAAATTCTAAACAACCCAAAATTTTTCGCATATTGTACCAAGAATATTATAATTTTATGGTTAGTTTTTCCTTAAATTACGTGTCACGGAAAGAGATTGCGGAAGATATTGTGTCAGATTTATTCGCAAATATATGGACAAATAATTACCAGTTCCAAACGTTTTCAAATTTCAAAAATTTTTTGTATCGTTCGGTGAGGAATGCCTCCCTAGACCATCTGAAACATGAAAAAGTGAAACGACGGTTTCTAAACATTTACGTACAAGAAGAAAGTGAAGAAGAAAGCGATTTCAAAATTATCGAGGAAGAAATGTATCGTCTCCTGTTTGAAATAGTAGACTCTTTACCCAAACGTTGTAAAGAAATATTCGAGTTGCATCTAGACGGGAAAAAAAACGAAGAAATTGCCTCGTTATTAAACATCTCTATTTTAACTGTCAAAACCCAAAAAGCCCGTGCCATGCAGGTATTACGCTCCAAAATGGGCAATTTATTTCTCTTGGCCATGGCATTACACGTGTTTTAAAATCATATCCTCATAAAAAAAATAAAAATCTTGTACATCTTTTTTAATACTTGTCGTTATTGTTATAAAAATAACGACAATGAAAGATTATAATAACGAAATAGCACGTTTACTTGCAGCCTATCTACTGGGAACGATCTCAAAAGAAGAGGAGGAAAAATTACAGAAATGGATAAACGCAAAAAAGGAAAACCAAGTCTTTTTCAAGTCAATCTCCTCAACGAACCGTTCTCGGGAAAAATTTACGATCTATCGTTCTGCCAATTGGAAAAAAGCCTTACAGCGTTTTGAAGATACTTATTATCCTTCCAAAAAACGCTTTATATATAAAATTGCCCGATATGCCGCCATATTTATTATATTTATCGGTGTTGTCCTAATTTTCCAAACAAGAGAAAATACGATATTAAAAAATCTGTCATCTCTAAAACCGTCTCCCCGGATCATCTCTCAAGCTACGCTAACCTTAAGTAACGGCCAACATATCACCTTGTCTTCTAATGACTCGCTACCTTTGCAAAATCTAGTGGATGTAAAAGTAAACCAAAAGAAAAATCAATTAAAATACAATAAAGGCAAACAATCTTCTAAAGCAAGAAATACCTTACGAACTCCTCGAGGCGGAGAATATCAAGTAATTCTTGAAGACGGTACTCTAATTCACCTCAATGCGGCCACGGAATTAAAATACCCCGTTGTATTCGATTCTTTGAAACGGGAAGTATATCTTTCCGGGGAAGCTTGGTTTGAAGTCCAAAAAGATATGACTAGACCTTTTATAGTTAAAACAGATCACGCAAAAATTTTGGTTCACGGAACTAAATTCAATGTAAATACATTTGGAGAAGAAGAAGTTCAAACAGTATTACTCGAAGGGTCTGTAGGAATACAAGGAAACACATCTACAACGGAATACTTTTTGAAACCATCACAACTGGCAAGTGTATCTAAAAATAACGGAGAGGTGAAAATCAAAGAAGTAGACCTGTTATTATACACGGGCTGGAAAGACGGTTTGCTTGTTTTCAGTAACGAACGTCTGGAAGCTATCATGGACAAGATAGCTATGTGGTACGATATTGACATTTTTTATTCCAACGAGACATTGAAAAATTATCGATTCTCAGGTTACTTGGAAAAGTATGATAACATAGAGATCATCTTGAAAGCGATTTCCGAGTCTGTAGAAATTAATTGCATGTTAAAGGATGGAGCTATTATAATTTCACAATGAAACGAGAAATGTTTCCAGCACCTCTCGTTTCAGAATAAATATGGAAAGCACTGTTCCCCAACAATCTTTCCAATCGTTTAATAAAAATTGAGAAACAAAATTATGAAAAAAAATGGATTAAACTCTTGTTTTTTATGGAGCGAAAAACAAAAAATTCTACGTGTTATGAAATTATGTATGTTATTTATTGTGTGTTTTCAATTAACCGTTTCGGCAGCATTATCTCAAGAAAAGAAAGTATCTTTAGATATGCAAAATGTCTCCGCTGAAATCCTATTCCGGGAAATCCAGCGACAGACGGGGTATTGTTTCGTGTTTAACGAAGAACATGCGAAAAAATTAGACCAGATCTCTATCCATGTTTCCCAAAAAGCGATAAGCGAGGTATTACAAGATATCCTTTGGAAAAATGGTTTAACATGGAAATTTGAAAACGATATTATCATGGTAAGTACGAGGGATGCTCAAGTACAAGAAGAACCGATCAAGGTTCACGGGGTGGTCATTGACGAAAAAGGGGATTCCATTCCCGGGGTCACGGTTCAGATCAAAGGTATGTCACTAGGAACCAGTACGAACCACAAGGGTATGTTTTCTTTAAGTATACCCCGAGAAATAGAAAACCTAACTTTGATTTTCTCATTCATTGGAATGGAATCAAAAGAAATTAAGGTGGGGGAACAACGAACTTTACGGGTAATACTGAAAGAAAAGCAACATCAAATCGACGAAGTTGTTGTAAATACCGGGTACCAGAACTTCGATCGCCGCCATTTGACAAGCGCCGTAACATCGTTGAAAATGGAAGACATAATGGTTCCGGGCCTAATGTCAGTAGACCAAATGCTGGAAGGTCGTATTCCCGGTATGATTTTCATGCAAAATTCTGGACAGGTAGGAGCCACGCCAAGATTAAGAATAAGGGGGACCTCAACCTTGCTAGGTAACCAGGAACCCCTTTGGGTTCTGGACGGGGTTGTACTTACCGACCCGGTAAATATCGAACCGGAGCAACTGAATGACCTGGACTTTGTAAACCTGTTAGGTAATGCTATATCCGGTTTAAACCCTGATGATATAGAACAAATCGACGTGTTAAAAGATGCTGCAGCAACAGCCGTGTACGGCACAAAGGCGGCAAACGGGGTTATCGTGATCACCACGAAAAAAGGGCACGTGGGACAACCCAAAGTGTCTTATTCTTTCACGAGCGGAATAAAGCGTAGGCCCCGTTACACGATGCGGGGAGTTGACCTGATGAACTCTCAAGAACGAGTGGAATACTCCAATGAAATCATTGAAAAACAAATACCTTATAATACAATCAGCTCGTGGGTCGGTTACGAAAGTGCTTTAAAAGATTATTATAACGGGCTGATTGATTATGCGGAATTAAAACGGCAGACAGATTATTACGAGACAGTAAATACCGATTGGTTCGATATTATTTTCCGGGATGCCTTCTCGCACAGTCATACGTTAAGTGTCTCCGGAGGTTCCGAGAAGATCAAGTATTACACTTCTCTCGGTTATGGAGATGACCAGGGAACTTTACGGGGAGAGATCGGTAGACGTTATACCATGAATTCCAATTTGAATTTGACTTTCGGTAAATTATTCGTGTCATTCGGATTAAACGGTAACGCGCAAAGAAAGAAATACACGCCGAGCGAAGTTGCGTTACAAAATTATGCCTATAACACTAGTCGTGCGGTTCCTGCGTACGAGTGGGATGGCTCATTATCTTTTTACCAACGGAAAAAAGCCGATTGGACTTATCCTTTTAATGTTCTAAATGAAAGAGATAATAGTTCGGATGAACAAGATGCTAGCACTGTGAATTTAAGCTTGAGAATGGATTACAATTTTATTGAAAATTGGAGAGCCAGCTTACAAGCAGCGTACGGGCTAAGTAACACGAACAGGCAAATCTGGTTCGGAGAAAATACGTGGTACGTGGGAACATTAGGTTATTGGGATGAAGAAACGGGAGAAGTTGCTAAAGGATACGAGGGATACTCTCGATTACCTGTTGGAGGAGAACTACGGGAAACCGAAGAAAAAAACGAAACTTATTCCATGAGAGTAGAATTGAATTACAACCGATTCCTAGATAAAGACATGAAACATAATATTAGTGTTTCCGCTTTCGGTGAATTATCCTCCACCAAATATACCGGGATGGATATCACCATGCGTGGCTACATGAAAGACCGAGGAATGTTAATCAGTGCCGTACCTGAAGGTTATTACCCCCGGTACGATAAATGGCGATTAACCGACGAGGCTGCTTTAGGGAAAAGAACTTACACGATCAATAACAAGGTGGCAGGAATTTTGACATTCATGTACTCTTTTGATAATAAATATATTTTTAATGCCAACATGCGTGTAGATGCTTCCAACAAATTCGGAGATCAAAGTAATAAACGTTTGTTACCAATCTGGTCTTTATCCGGACGTTGGAATATCAAAGAAGATATATTAAAGAATGCAAACTGGATCGATGATGTCGCTTTGCGTGTTTCCTTTGGTTATCAAGGGAACATGCTTGACGATCAAAGTCCGGAGTTAATCATCAAGAAACAGGCGTTACATCCCTTCTTCGGAGAATTATACTCTGATATTAAAAGTTTCCCTAACCCGAACCTACGCTGGGAGAAAACGGCATCATTAAATGTTGGCTTGGATTTCTTTCTTTGGAAAGGAAAAATATCGGGAACTCTTAGCGGGTATTACCGAAAAACGACAAATGCTTATATGTCAAAAGTTATATCTCCCGTTAACGGAGCACGTAATTATACTGTAAACTCGGGAACGGTAACTAACAGTGGTTTTGAGTGTGCATTTTCGTTCCAACCCTTTAATAATCTAGACTTCTCACAAAGCGGGCAGATTGGAGGTTTCTCATGGAGAATCGACCCGCAGATCGGTTCTGTTTTTAATCAACTCGTGGACAAATTGAAATCCTCCAAAAATCAGCGTACCCTGGAAGATGACGATTATGAAAGATTAAGTTACACGGATTACCTGAACGGTACAATCCCGATAGCGGGTCATCCCATTAACGGTTTCTACTCCTACAAATTCAAAGGATTAGATCCAACAGATGGTCGTCCGATGTTCTACGGGACAGAGGAAGAGAACAAAGAAGCTTATGGTAAATTAACCAAAGAACAATTGTACAAGACCGTGATGGAATACTCTGGTTGCCGGCAACCTTTTCTCCAAGGAGGTATATCCAGTACCATGCAATGGAGACGTGTTGTATTTTCATTCAATCTCAGTTACAGTTTCGGGGCAAAAACCCGACTTATAAAATTATATTCAGAAGCCAGTGAAACAGGAGGAACCATGGCCGTACAACCCAACCAGAATTTGCGGGCAGAGATGGTCAACCGTTGGAAGCGTCCTGGAGACGAGAAACACACGAATATACCCGGCCTTTTAGACAACAAGACCTTTCAAGAAACTTTAGACCCGTGGTTTGCCCACGCCACAGGTAACATTAACATTACAGAAGGTGTTATTGCATATCCATTTGTTTTTGCCCAAAATATATGGCAAATGTATGATAATTCTAATGTTCGGGTCGTACCTAATGATTACGTGAAACTACAATCAATCTCTATTCGATACGTTGTTCCCGAAAAATTTCTAAAAAAGGTTGGTATATCCTCCGCTTACGTGAGTGTATCCGGAAGTAATTTATTTACCATCGCTTCAAAAGCTTTAAAAGGACAGGATCCAACACAATCCGGAACCGCAACTTCTATCTCGGTACCCGTTCCTGCCATGTATAATTTAAGTTTTAACATCTCGTTTTAATCTACTAGTTATGAAAAAATTTATGATATTAGGCTTGGTCGCTCTCATCACTTTCTCTTGTGGTGATTTCCTTGAAGAACGTTCACAGGATTTGGTATATGCCTCGTCATGTGAAGATTTGAATGAAATATTAATCGGTAATGCTTACATGGATAACGATATCGGGGTACAATATTTCCTGTACTCTTCATCAGGAAATTATTACCCGTGGCTATGGGTAATGGATGATGACATGGAAGCTTATACTAATGCCGGTTTAGGCGGTATGTCGGGGCAGCAACTAGCTGGATTCTATCAATGGAAAGAATCCCCGTTTGTTCTTTACGGGAATCCCCTGGATGATTACGAATGGGAGCGATTATACAAACATATCGCAGTGACAAACGTTGTCGTGGATCAAGTTAACGAGTTTCCCGATGATCCCGAAGAACTAAGGAATAAGGTAAAAGGAGAAGCGCTCTTTTTAAGAGCGGCTTACTACTTCTTATTGGCTAACATGTATGCCGCTCCCTACGAGAAAGATAAAGCTAATAATACCCCAGGCGTACCCCTAAAATTAACCTCCTATATAGAAGATTTAAAATTTAAAAGAACACGTTTGGATACTTTATACTCTTCAATCATACACGATTTAAAAGAGTCAGCCATTTGCTTGGAAAAAATCAATGAAGATCAGGTATTCAAAGCGAATGCTCACGCTGCCAATCTTTTACTCAGTCGTGTATACCTGTACATGGGAGAGTGGGAAGAGGCCTTAAAAAGTTGTGAAAAAGTAAGTAACAGGTTGTATCACTTGGAAAAATTATCTTTACCATACTCGCAGAATTTCTTCAGGGTTTCTTGCCCCGAACTTATCTTTGCTCAAGGTTCCGAATGCGCTGCCAATATATTCGGTGCGTTAGGGGGATATTGTTTTCGTGTTTCGGATGGGCTAATTGGATTATACCAATCTGATGACAAGTACAAAGACCTGCGGGCCAGCATATTTTTAAAGAGCAAATCATCGAGAATGGTAAGCGGTAAAATATCTTCGCTGTTTGGAAGTTATATTGCAGAGGGGGATACTCCTGACACGTTCGTTTTACGCTATGCGGAAGTGTTATTAAACAAAGCCGAGGCTCTTGTCATGCTAGACCGGGAGGATGAAGCAATTGATGTTCTGAAAGAATTACTGGAAACTCGTTACGAGAATGGTATATACCCGGAAATCACGGAACGAGGGGAAGACCTTGTTAACTTGATCCGGGATGAACGCAGGAGAGAACTGTGTTTCGAGGGACATCGTTGGTTCGATTTACGTCGTTATGCTGTAAACCCCAAGTACCCGCTAACAGATTATAAAATTATCCATGGTGTATACGCGGAAAAGCCGGAATCCGGTCAGGCAGCCCAAATTGGATATTGTGTACTCGAAATGTATCCCAAGGGAAAAGGATGGATATTACCCATTCCCGAGTATGAAGTTAACGTGAATCCAGAAATAGGACATAACGAAAGGGAAGATGCCGAATATGTTGAATTTTAATGATAAAAAAATGAAAAAGATAATATACTTATTTATAATTTTTATATTGGGAGCTTGTGCCCAGGAGGATGAATTAACTCCGACCGGAGTGGTTAAAGACTGGTTTGCAATTCAACCGGGAGAAGGTGAATGGAACGAAATAGCTTGCGATATATACACGAATTACGGGTGTTCCGTCTTTAAAAATGACACGCTTGGCAAAGAATTCAGAGGATTCGATAACGCGGGAGACTCTATTATTTATTACGAGACATTAAAAATCGGCTATTCGATAGAAAGTTTCTCTAAAGTCAATTTCACGCTATGTAAAGATGAAGAAAAATTAATTCAAGGAATTAAAATTGTCAGAGATCTATTAATGCCGCAATTAGAAAAATTCGGAACTATCACAAGAAGTTATTTGCTAGTGGATACGGTCATATCTGCTAGTGACACGACTGTTTGCGAGTATGGCAAAAGGGATTTTGAAACAACATTGCTAGGATTAACCGTTAGCATGACAGACGGTACAAGAAAAAACATTACGGAATTCACTCAAGAGGAACGGGAAAACTGGCTTGGAAAGATTGTTGCTATTGAAGTTGCCAATCGTATTCAGCTTAAATATTCCGAGCTTGTAAAAGAATTTTATACCATACAAAAAGAAATTGTCGAGAATGAAGGAAACAAGTACGCCCATGGTGTTAAAGGAACAACCGAAGATTTCGGCGGGGGAAAAGGCATTCCAGATTCTCGTCCACTAGGTTTTCTGGAATGGAGTTCACTAACTATAACTTATAATTATTTCAACAATCCCAAGTGGACAAAATATGAATATTATTCCCCAACAGAGGAAAAAGATTTCGAAACATTCGTGGCGGCAGCTCTGTTGAAAACCCCAGAAGAATTTGAATCAGAAAATGGAGAATACCCTTATGTTATGGAAAAATTTTCCTGGATGAAAAATTTCTTACAAGAACAAGGGTATATTCAGTAAAATAAAATTACGACAATAAAATCATTAATTACGATTTTTCCTAGGATTGTATAAAAGTAAACTAAAAAGTCTGGCCGATGATTTCTATACACTAGAATGGAATGCAGAAATGGATTTCATTCTAGTTTTTTTTTCTTCCGGGAAGAAGTACCGCTTTATCGATAGGAAACTTAATGATAGAGCGGGAAATTTTGATAATGATTACCAATTAATATTTTGTAAAGAATTGTTTATTAAAAGAAATATGTAATTTTTTTATCCAGTCGATTCATCCTTTTTCTTTTTTTCGTGTCATTAGAGATAAAATTGAACAAATACACGTATGGACACGATAAAGGAATATGTCAAAATATCGACTTGGATTGCCCGAGAAATAGCAGGAACAATCCAACAAGAAGAAAAGGAAAAATTAGAACAGTGGTTAGGAGCCGAAGAAGAAAACTTATGTATTTACGAGAATATTCGAAAACGCCTAAGTGAAGAACAAGAAAAACGGTCCTACCAGAAAACAGAAAATATTCGGGCAGATTGGAATAAAGTACAATCCCGACTAAAAAAGAAAACAATAACATACAGGCAAATTTTACAATGGGCAGCCATTATTATCGTTGTGTTTTCCACCCTATTGATTTGGAAACAACAGGAAGAAATTACAGATACCTCAAGCACGACACACACCCATTCAAAGATTTATGCGGGGAAAGTATTGGCAACTTTAACTTTAGATAATGGAGAAGAAATAAAATTACAAGATTCAAATTCCCCTGAAATCCATCAGGAAGGAATTAAAATTTATCAATCAGACAATCAATTAGTATACGAAGATTCCGTGAAAAACGAAAAGAAAGAAGAACGATTTCATGTTATATCAGTTCCTCGAGGCGGAGAATATTGTTTAAAATTAAGTGATGGAACTATTGTTTACCTGAATGCCGAATCTAAACTAAGTTACCCCGTTACTTTCTCTGAAACAGAACGTAAGGTACATTTGGTTGGAGAAGCTTTTTTCGACGTACAAAAAGATACAACGAAGCCTTTCATCGTGGACATGGATTCCCTCCAAATCCGAGTGTTAGGAACCGAATTCGGAGTCCGTGCCTACACCGATGAAGAGTGTGTAAAAACCACATTAAAACAAGGAAGCGTCAAAGTTGAAACAAATAGTAATAATTTAATTTTATCTCCCGGTACCCAAGCAATATTCAAAAAGTCTGACCATAGCTTGGAAAGACAAGAGGTAAACATTAACCTATTCATCGGTTGGAAAGACGGACGATTAATTTTTAAACATTGTCCCTTGGAGGAGGTATTGAGAGATTTAGGCCGATGGTATAATTTCAACGTCACATTTGAACGGGAGGAATTACGCTCATTGCCATTTTCATTAAATATCGAAAAACACGAAGATTTCTCAGAAGTACTTGATTTATTAGAAGAAACGGAATGTGTAACTTTTGAAATAACCGATAACACAGTCATTGTAAAATAAAAAAGTAGCGCTGGAACGCTACTTAAAATTCGCTTCCAAATACATGGAGGCAAATGATTATTAAATTCAAATACAAATCTATGGAAAAAAGATGTAATGTAACGAAAAAGAAATGCTTTTTATTCTTTCTTTTTTTCGTCTTCGCAAGTCAGATAAGCCTTCAGGCTTACTGCCAAGAAGTAAAGCTGACATTTAGTTTGAAAAACGCAACACTAGAAGAAATTGTCGACGAAATCAAACGTATTTCAACATATGATTTCGTGTATAGTGATTCCTATTTGTCAGTATTCAAACCGCGGGACGTGTCGTTCAAAAATGCAACGATTGACGAAGTTTTATCTAGTTGTCTCAAGGACAGCGGGCTCGTTTATACCATTAACGGGCGAACAATAATCATCAAACGAGGGAAAAAGACAGAAGAAAACAACCGAACGGTATCGGGGAAGGTAACAGATGTAAAAGGGAATCCTCTACCGGGCGTAACGATCTTAATCAAAGGAATAACAGTTGGAACTGCCACGGGGGCAGACGGCAGTTACAAACTGGAGATCCCGTCGGGAAAGGTCATCTTAATTTACTCTTTCATCGGTATGAAAACCCAATACGTAACGGTTACCGATAACTTGAAGATTGATGTCAAGTTAGAAGAAGACGTGGAAGAAGTTGAGGAAGTAGTAGTTACAGGATACCAGACTATAAACAAACGCCGTTCTACCAGTGCCATATCCTCTGTCAAGGCAGAAGACATATTAGTACCCGGTATGACGAGTATCGACCAAGCCTTGGAAGGTCGTATTCCGGACTTACAGCTAATGTTAAACTCCGGTGAGGTAGGAGCAACTCCCCGTATTCGTGTTCGAGGAACCTCCACACTTTCCGGAAACAGAAACCCGTTATGGGTCTTGGACGGGTTCGTGTTATCAGACCCGGTGAATGTAAGCCCGGAAGACTTGAATAATCCTGATTATATAAACATCATCGGAAATGCAATTGCAGGTATTAATCCTCAAGATATTGAACGTATTGACGTTTTAAAAGATGCTTCCGCTACAGCCTTGTATGGAACACAAGCTGCTAATGGGGTTATCGTGGTCACCACGAAACGCGGAAAAGCCGGAAAAATCTCCTTGTCTTATAGTCATTCTTCAAAGATCACCCGACGGCCTCGTTACACGGACCGGAATATAAATCTGATGAATTCCCAGGAACGTATGCAATTTGGTAAAGATCTTGTTGACAATCACTATATTTTCGACCCATACATGCCAACTGTCGGGTACGAGGGAGCTTACTACAACTGGATGAGCGGGAAAACGAGTTATGACGAATTTCTTACCGAGGTTCGACAAAATGAAACAATAAACACCGATTGGTTTGATATATTAACTAGAGACGCCTATTCACAGACTCATAATTTAAGTATGTCAGGAGGTTCTGAGAAAGTATGTTACTATGCTTCGTTCGGTATTTCGGATGATAACGGTGTAGCTAAAACCTCTTACAGCGATCGTTATTCCATAATGCTCAACCTCGATGCAAAATTAAGCGATAAGTTCCAAGTTGCCCTGCGTCTTAACGGGAATATACAAAAAAAGAATCACGTACCGGCAGAAATAGACGCCATGGGATACGCTTACAATACAACCCGTGCGTTGCCTTGTTTCAATAGTGACGGAAGTCTGTATTATTACAAGAAAGCCAGTGATACCAGAAATACCCGATTAAATTACAATATCATAAACGAAATCAATAATTCTTCTCAAGAGTATGATGGTTCTACCACAATGATATCCATGGATTTGCGTTATGACATCATGAAATCATGGAATCTTACTATTGCAGGTTCTTACACTCGGAGTAACACCACGCAAACGGATTGGTGGGGGGAAAAAACCTGGAAAGTAGCCTCTCTACGTAATGCAGAGGCCGAGGATACTCCTCCAACCGGGGAAAGTGGATATTGTTACCTGCCATACGGTGGAATTCTAACCACGAATCAAAGTGCTGCCGAGAACTGGACCTTACGATTGCAATCCAATTACAGCAAAGGTTTAGATAAAGAAGCGCACCATTTACTCAGTGCTTCTCTGGGTCTTGAGGCTAACTCTAGCAAAAATCAGGCAATTGCAGATGAATCCCGAGGTTACTTAAAAGAACGGGGAAAACAATTCGTGGATATGTCCACTTCCACATCTGTAAACGGTAAAACGACATACCTGATTGATGATTATCCTTATTTCAAAAATTGGTTAGCTGCGCCACATCATTCGATAAGCGAATCGTTAACAAACAAACTAAGTGGTTATCTTACGGTTTCTTACAGCTACAAAGATTACTTCACGTTCAACGTTAACGGACGATTCGACGTATCCAACCAATTCGGTAGTGAAAGTAACAACAAATTATTACCTGTTTGGTCTATATCAACCATGTTAAATTTAAAAGATATTATTTTCTTGGATTCTGACGGAGATTATAAAGGCGGTGCCTGGATTTCTGACATGCGCTTAAGAATGTCGTACGGAAAACAAGGAAATATGATTGACGGAGAGACTCCGGACATGTTATTAAATCAAGGAGGAATTGACACCTATTACGGGGAATACGTATCAACGTTGTACAAGTTACCAAATCCCAATCTACGTTGGGAACAAACAAACCAAATCAACATTGGGTTAAATCTAGATTTATTCAATTCCCGATTAAATATTAGCACGGACTTTTATTACAAAAAAACGAATGAATTACTTTCGTCAATTGCAGTATCTTCCGTAAACGGAACCCCAAGCGGCACTTATGTAATGAATAACGGAACTTTATCCAATAAAGGTATGTCCATTTCCTTATCCGGTTATCCTATTCGAACGAAAAACTTCTCTTGGTTTGTTTCTACATATTATTCAATAAATTTGAATGAAGTACAATCCCAACCGTTAGAAAATTATACGAAAGAGGCTTTCCTGGATGGAACTGCCATCATCAGCGGTAAACCGATCAGTACTTTCTATTCTTACAAATTTCTAGGCCTAGATCATGAAACCGGGTTACCGATGTTCGATGATTGGGAAGACCGGGTACATTTATTGTACGGTAAATCTGTTGCCGAAATCATCATGACTGTTTTGGAGGACAGCGGATGCCGTGATCCATTTATTTCCGGAAGTTTTTCTAATAACATCCGCTACAAACGTTGGAATCTTTCTTTTAACCTGGCATACAGCTTAGGTTCCAAAGTCCGCCTATTTGACATGTACGGTCCTATTCAAAATGGTATTACTTCAGTAGAAAATGTCCGTAAAGAATTTATTGATCGTTGGGTAGTTCCGGGAGACGAGCTACGTACTAATTATCCGGCATTATTGAGTCCTTCCGATCCTCTATTCGACCAATACCGTTATCATTATTCCATGACGGCCGGCTCCCAAGGATTAACAGGACCTTTTGCCGATAACATCTGGCAAATGTATGACGACTCGGATATTAGGGTGGTTAGCGGTAATTATTTAAAAATGCAATCCCTATCGTTACGTTACGATGTTCCGGAAAAAATATTGAAAAAATTACCGATCTCTTATGCTTCAATTAGTTTCAGTACTCAAAATCTATTTACAATTTCAGCGAAAGAGTTAAAAGGACAAGATCCTTCCCAAGCCGGATTCAGTTCCCCAAATCTTTCCGTAAGACCTTCATATACAATCGGAGTAAACCTGTCATTCTAAATTAAAAGACTATGAATATAAGAAATATAATAACGGGAATATTATTACTATCTTGTGCCGGATGTAACGGATTCTTAGACGAATACTCGCAAACGTATGTTCGGGCCTCTAAGATTTCTGATTATGACGAATTATTACTAGGTTCGGTTTACATCGGGAGTTCTAAACCGAATCCCCCGACAAGCTATGTGTACCCGAGCGGTGGACGTACTTGCGACTTTTTTAATACACTCGATGATGACTTGAATGTCGTATCGGAAAGCTCAATAAACATGGTCGGGGGAGATAAACCGATTACCCAGTGGTTATCCATGAACAAAACGTTGTTCGGCTACACGACATGGCAACGTGACATCACGAACACGGAATTGAGCACCTCGGATGACCAAGCCACATGGGTGGACCTTTACAAACGTATTGCGGTGATTAACTCTACTTTAGAAGAAATCGATCGCCTAGATTTAAAAACAGATCAGGAAAAAGCAGACTATTACAGGGTGAAAGGTGAAAGCTTGTTTTTACGAGGGCAATTTTACTTGATTTTAGCAAACCTTTACGGCAAACCGTATAACCCGCAAACAGCCTCTTCTGACCTAGGTGTCCCTCTTAAAATCACATCAGGAGTTGAGCACGACAAGGATAAAGACACGCAATTCGAGCGTGCAACTTTAGACAAAATATACTCGCAAATAGAGTCCGACTTACTGGCATCCCTGGAAGCCTTTAGCCACAGTTCAAAACATGTCCTTTACCGGGCTTCCGAGGAAGCTTCCCGCCTATTGCTCGGAAGGGTATACCTGCATATGCAAGAATGGGAAAATGCCAAAAATACGTTGGAACCTTTGTTCGGTAATATAGCCTTATCTTCGTTAGTTGCAGGAGACACGCTAAGCGAAGATAACCGTTTTCTAAATGAAGATAATACAGAGTTAATCTTTTCCCAAAACTCACAATTTTCACAAGTATGTTGGACCGGTAACGCACCAGAATTCTGCGTGTCCCGGGAATTATATAATTTATATGACGAGAATGACCGCAGAAAAGGATGTTTTAAAAAGAACGTAGACACGGATAGCCTCGCCTTGTTATACAAATATAACACGGGGAATTACCAAGCCAGAGTATCCGACGTACTTATGCTACGTGCGGCAGAAGCCTACTTGAATATGGCAGAAGCATGTGCTATGCTCGGTACGGATGACGCAACAGCTAACAAATACTTAAACGAATTACGGAGAAATCGGATCGTCGGTTATCAGGATCAAACTTACACCGGAGAGGAACTTGTAAAACAGATTCGCATCGAACGGCGCAAGGAATTGTGTTTCGAAGGACATCGCTGGTTCGATTTACGGCGTTATTCCGTATGTGAAAAATATCCTTACAAGAAAAAAATATACAGACAGTTTAGCTTTTATAACTCAGCTAATGTTTTAGAGCGCACCGCAACCTATGTATTAGAAGAGGACGACCCGGCTTACGTGTTTGCCATTCCTAAAAACGTGCTGGAATTTGATACCAAGCCCATGCCGGACAATCAACGACCGGAACGAATCCCACTAGAACAATAAATCGGATAGAAAATGATAAAGGTATGAAATATATATATTTATTTTTAATCGGCTTTCTCTTCTTTTCTTGCGGGAAAGAAGATACTCTGAAAAACGAGATCGACTTCTCGAATATTTACGCAATTACCGACGATCCGAATGATCCCGTACAGCATGAACGTTACCAGATTTTCTCCGAATTCGGAGTTTCTGTCTATTTTAACGACACGGTAAACCAAGAATTTGTCAGAACGGATGTATACGGAAATCCCGTGTATCGCTATGAATTAATAGACCCGACTTGGTTGTTCTATAAACCAGAATCCGGAACCGGTAACACTCAAGTAGAATATAAATTTGTTTACGCCAAAGGAGAAGAAAAACAATTGAAAATATTGACGGGCATTCGTCAATTTCTGGAGAATATTTCAGAAGCATTATACCCCACGCTGATTATGAGCGCCGACTCCATTTACAAGATAAATTCGGCAGGGGAAATCGAAGAAGAAACAAGTTTTGAAACTAATTTCAGAGTTATGTTATGGTGCCGGGTAGATGAAATAGTGGACGACGGTTCATTGGACAATACAATCTCTAACATTGAAAAAACTCTGGTTCTGGATAAAGTTGAAAACTTTACCTCAAAAATAGATGAATTTGGAACAATTTCCGAGGCCACGAATTATGGGAAAGATTTATTCGTGTATCCAACATCTGATCCTTGGATCGGTTACGGTGGTTATTATTTCTCTTATGGGCGTCCTGCCTCCATGGAGGAAGATTACCTGGAAGACTTAAAATCAAGGTGGCCATCATGGGCCGAAGAGCCTCCCACCCAAGAACACGTTGACGAAAGCCGTTCCGTTTTTGCTAGCATTGTCGGCCCCTATGGTTTTGTCGGGACTTCCACTTTCGTAATAACAACCTCTCCTAATTCCGTGACTATTGATTTGAATGAATACGTGGAATTAATGCTTCGTTTTAGTCCAGAGGAATTCCAAAAATATTTTGGAGACTATTCACTGGTTATGAAAAAGTACAATATCCTTTACGAGGTGATTGTAAATGAAATGGGAGTTGAATTGTAATTAACTGATGTTATGAAAAAGATTTTAAAAACATTATTAATAGGTTTATTCTTCTTATGGGCATGTTCTGACGATTCGACTTACTCTTACGAGATAACAGGAGTAACTGATGCAGGAGAATTTATAGACACCCGTGACAACAAAACCTATCATTGCATAGAAATCGGTGATCAAATCTGGATGGCTGAAAACTTGGCTTATTTACTACCGGGAGGGAATCTAGCTGGTTGTGCGACTTGGCAAGAAACTTATTTTGATACCTTATCCGTTCCGTTAAATGATAGTGAATTCCGGGAAGCGTTATCTACTGCTTTGGAAACCGGAGAAATCGATGAATCCCCTTGTATGGACTCTTTGAACAACTTCATGTTAGGATATGGCGTTGACGAAAGTTCAGTATGGTATGAAATGTACTATGAAATGTTTGCCCCAACATATTTACCAAGTGTATACCTGAAAAATAACCCGGATGCAAGTTATGATAAAATCATAAGTGATATGAAAGATTCTGTAAGCGGGAATTGCTATTACTTAATTTACCCCCAGATAGAATTATTCGCCAATAACATGAGAATTTCAAAAATTCCGGAATACGCCTTGACGAATTACCAGAAAGCCGAAGAGAATAACGGTAATTATTCCCAAACTTACGGGATGTTATATAGTTATGAAGCAGCTTTAAAAGCCGTACCGTCAGAAGGTGACTGGCGACTCCCCACTGATGAGGATTGGAAGAAATTAGAAAGATTTCTTGGTATGAGCGAAGGAGAAGTCCCTAAAGATAACGATTGGCGGGGAACAAACCAGGCCGAATACCTGAAAGCCGACAAAAACGGGATTGGTTTTAATGTTCTATATGGCGGTGGAAAAATTTACACCCCACGATATAATAAAATGGAAGATGACCAGACCTTTATCAACAAAGGGCGTAATGCTTATTTTTGGTCATCAGAAAATCTTGCGGAAACGGATTCCACACGGGTGGGAATTATGCGATCTATTGCCACGTGGACGAACCAGATATTACGTTCAACCACAAGATTTGAGAATGAAGATGGTCACCCGACAATGTATAATGTACGTTTAGTAAAAGACAAAAAGTAAAAACAAAATTAAAAATGAAAAATATTTTATTCGTAATTATTCTCGTATGTTGGAATTTTTCCACAGGAGTTGCTCAAAGTATATATGGTGATGCGGCAAAAGCTGACGTAAAAGTCAAATATTTAAATTCATACGAAGAAGCATTGAAAGCATCCGCAAGGGAAAATAAACCTATTTTCTTCAATTGCTTTGCCGATTGGGCCGTTCCATGCCATGCTATGAACAAAGCTGTTTTTTCCGATGCGGAATTTGCCAAATGGTTGAATGATCATTTTGTATGTTTGTGTCTTGACGTATCAGTACCAGCACATAAAGACCTGGTGGCAAAATACCAAATTCGTTATTTCGCTCATTATTTGATATTGGATTCGAAAGGGAATCTATTACATCGAATCGTGGGAGGGAGTAAATTGCCGGAGTTCAAGGAACAAGTGGCAAGAGGACTTAATCCTGAACGTTGTCTGACCGGAATGACCGAAAAGTTCCGTGGAGGAAAACGGGATATAGATTTTCTACGGGACTACATAAATGTATTAGACCATGCTGATATGAAAGTACATCGGGATTCGGTAGTTCAAATTTACGTCGCCATGCTCGACCCTCAAGAGTTAATCAAAAAAGAAAACTGGTCCATTTTCACATCTTTACTAGAAGATGCAAACTCTGAACGTTTTCCTTTCCTATTGGAAAATTATGACGCTTTTGTGAAAGAAAATGGTAAAGATATTGTAGACCAATACATTTCAGTGATGTACATCCGTATTCTTTATCCATTTTTATTTGACGATAAGGGATACGAAAAATTCAACATTCAGAAAGTCGAAAAGAAAATGAATAACTACTTGGCAGAAACAGATGTTGCATTCGTTTACCTGAATCTGGCAAAAGCACGGGGTGAAAAACGATATATTGATTTTATCGAACAACTGAAAAAGGATGGCAACAAACTGCAATCACAAATTTTAGAGGAAGCAGATATGAACCTGGTGACGGTAACGAACCAACATTTGGAATTAAAACAAGCGGTTGAAAAATACTTGAATGAAAGAATCCAACAAGTAGACCAGGCAACAGCAAAACAATATGAGAACGCTTTAAAACAAATTGTTAACGCTGGAAACGGGGTTAAATTTGAAGATTGCACTTTCTCTGAAGTTTTAGCAAAAGCTAGAAAAGAAAACAAACCGGTTTTCATGGATTGTTTCACCGTGTGGTGTGGCCCGTGTAAAGTGTTAAGTAACCAAATATTTCCCATGAAACCCGTCGGGGACTTTTTCAACTCAAACTTTGTAAATTTCAAAATGGATATGGAGCGTGGAGAAGGTATAGAACTTGCTAAACGTTATGGCATCAAAGTATACCCCACGTTACTGGTCTTGGATTCAGAGGGAAATTTATTACACAGGTTCACGGGAGCACGTCCCCCACGGGCATTGATAGATGAAATGGCAAGAGCTTTATCCGATTCAACCGCTTACGGCCCGGTAAAGGCAAAATATGATGCGGGTGACCGGACTCCCCAAGTCGTGATAGAATATTTAAGGAATATGGTATCAGCGGGGGATATGCAAGAAACAGAGGCAATTGACGAAGCGGAAAAATACTTCAACACGCTTTCCGAAAAAGAAAGACTAGATAAAGATTTAATACCTTTTTATACCAGATTCGCAACGAAACCGGAAAGCGATATGTCTCGTTATTTCCTGCGCCACCAGGCGGAATATCAAAAACTAGCGGGAAAAACAGTAACAGAAAGGGCTCTTTTAAATATTTACTTTCCCTACTTTATGAATATGTTGCCAGAACCCAACATGAATAATGAAATACTCGTATCTGTCATTGAAGACATCAAACATACCAGGAGCGTCAAAAAAAATTCAACCCTTGGTTACCTCGTAACGATCACGGAAGCTGTCAGCCAAAAAGATTGGGAAAAGGTGCTAAAAGTATATAACAAAGGTGTTTCCCAAATGGATTACAAGTTTGGTCAATTGAATCTGGATATGCTATGGAAACGTTTTTGGCCATTGATTCCAGATTCTATGAAAGGTAGAGTGGTAAGCTATCTTGAACAAGAAAAGAATAAGGCTAGGCCACTTGCTGTTGAAAAATACACGACGTTACTAGACATATTGAAATAAATAATTCAACAGAATACATCTGTTTCAATTTTTACTAATATAATCTTGCCAAGAAGTTGTGATATGCACCCCGAAAGTTTTGTGTCTAACTTTCGGGGTTTGTTATGTTGAAAAAGTATGCAAAACGATTAAATATATGCATATGCTTGAAGATGGGTATAAGCATAAACTATGCCCGAAAAAAATCAGGAATAGATGGCTGTCGCCTAATTCTAATGTGGGAATAATGGCAGGCTATAAATTCCTTGTCATTAAAAAGAAAGTTAGTGTTAAAGCCGGTTTATCACTTAGAATGCAAGCAATAAAAGACTTTGAAAAAAAGGTTTATCTTTGTGCGAAATGAATGAAAGTCGGATAATATTCTTGAAAAATTTTTTATAGGCAATCTCATCTCCTGCAACAAGTCGTTTCACCCAATTGTTTTGTTCTTTATTTCTTGGCATCGCTTTCGTTTTTTATTAAGAATAAAAATAATAAATTATTGATTTTTGAGGCTATAATATACGTGAAAAGAAATAGTTTAAATTTTTTTCTGTTATTTTTTGACACTTTTAGTGACTCATTCTGTTGTGTAAATATGAATATATAATAGTGAAAATATTTACAAGATCGTACTATCAATATATCTTTGTACGAGAGAAAGGAAAAAGAACTGATGGAAAATTTTATTAACAAAATTACTTGTAACGTTACGACAACTCGCTTGAAACCTTATATTGATTTCCTGGAAAATGTCGTGAAACAATTTGGTTCAGACGGGACGAAAGGAGTGTTGCTTTATTTAGAAAGTAAGCTGTGAAAAATGACAGGTGATGAAGAGAAGACCTAGGAGATGGAAAAAGAGG
Organism: Butyricimonas sp. BSD2780061689_150309_C8; assembly: GCF_015560935.1. Classification (NCBI taxonomy): domain Bacteria; kingdom Pseudomonadati; phylum Bacteroidota; class Bacteroidia; order Bacteroidales; family Odoribacteraceae; genus Butyricimonas; species Butyricimonas sp. BSD2780061689_150309_C8. The sequence goes on along the minus strand of NZ_JADMSV010000021.1, from coordinate 30,328 downwards.
TATCCCGATGGATAAACCCTCGTTTTTTTGATTAATAATTAGATGTCGATTATGAGTAAATTACTATTATTATTATTATTATTATTATTATTACTTAGTTTTCGTGTGGGATACATTTACGCAAATCTAGTGGGGAAAGGGTATATGATTTCTGTTATCAGTTAGTTAGTGAAAGAGCCAGGTTGGAGTCAAGTTGTGGAAGCGTTGAAAGATAAACATGAGGGGGCGATTGTCGCCTGGTATTCAAACTAGAGGTGTTGAGGAAGTTATGGGGGTATTGTCCTCGTTATGTTACTGTCGTGGAAAGAACGGAACGTTTAAATACTGCATTCGTGATCGATTTAAACTGTTCAAGTCGAGAAGTGGATGGTGACATTTTTGCAAATTTCCTTTGGGGATTATTATCAGACATGATGCGGGAAACGCCTTGAAGATAATAGAAAACAGTGTAGAACCATTGGTTGTTAAAGATGCTGTCGCAACAATAACAGAGTTGAGTAGCGGGAAATGGTTTGATCGTTGTGTGTGAGATGATTTTTACCCGGGCTTGTACGAGAAGAAGAAAGGTAAAAGCGAGGAACTTCAAGTTTCTCGAAGAGGTTTGGGTATCCTTGAAAGATTCACGATTTTTATAGTCGTTATTACTACCGTGAATAGAAAAAGCTGGGATTTGCGAGAAAACGGGAAATGTAAAGTATATTTTGCCGTGGGAATTGTTTGATCGGTAACGTGAATAATACGCAGGAGAGCATGGCTGTTGTTTGGATGAAGGGAGGAAATGCGGTGACGATGATTGGTTATGTCGTTACAATTGGGTATGGTCGTAACGGTTGGGGAGGATTGAAATACTGGTTGACGCCTCCTAGACGTTTTATGCCTTGGCGGAGGTGATATGCATGAACCTGCAGGATTTCTTGAACCAGCAGAGCCCGTGATACCCCTCCTTGTTGAAAATATTATCAAAGTGTGGATAATGTCAGAAAAATTCTTCGGGAAACTTTAGGTAAAGAACCTACAAAAGATCAGGTTGGGTTTTGGTACGATCGGGATGGTCTGTTACGGAGATCTGAAATCGTCTGTACGTTTACAAGAAATGAATTGAAACGAGATCGAGGAAACCTATAAATATCCCTGCTAGTTAAATTTTTGGTACGTATTTTTTTATTTTTTTATAATCGAAAATAGTGCAAGGTGTTATTTTCATAATTCTTATGTTTTGTTTTTTGGGGTGGAAAAATTAACTTTGTCCAATTATGGGTAAAGTATTAAATAGAAATTTTGAAAAATTCTTTAAAGCAAATTTTTCTTCCGTCTATGTTTTTATGAAACATTACACGGGTGATAGCGAATTAGCCGCAGATTTAACACAAGAAGCTTTCGTCCGCTTATTGGAGTATGGAGATGAGATTATTCTAGAAAAATACGGTAAGGCCTATTTATACACGGTTGCCCGTCGTTTATACTGGCATCATTGTAGGCATCAAAAAGCTGAAGAAAATTATATTTCTCGCTTAAATGAAAATAACGAGGATGACTATAATCTTTTGAAAGAGATAACTAGACAAGAAACGATTCAAGTTTTACGAGTTGCAATTAATAAATTACCCCCTAAGGTCAAACAGATCATCCTTTTGAATCTAGAAGGGAAAAGTAACGCTGAAGTTGCCGAGTTATTACAAATTTCGTTGAACACAGTTAAGGATTTGAAGAAATCGGCTTACGTTGTCTTGAGAAAGTTGTTGTCAAAAGATTATTTTATTTTTTTGTTATGGCTTACCCAAGGATAAATTTGCAATAAATATATTTAAATATTTGTTTTTAATAATTAACCACCCGTTTTTCTCTTAAAAGGCTTTTTAATAATAGAAATATAGAGAAAGCGTACATGGATTTATTAAAACGACGGTTAGATATCGCACACGTGATTGCACGTGAGTTTTTAGGTATTCAAGAAAAAGGGGAGCAAAATTTACTGGAATGCTGGTTGCAGGAAGACGAGAGGCACCGGATGGAATACGAAGAAATTCGTCAACTCTTGGTTGCCGGAGAGGAGGCGTGGAAAGAACTGGAAGATGGGGATTTGGTTGCAGCCGCTTGTTGGCAGGAATTGCAGAGGGAGGAGAAAAGACGCTCGCAGTGGTGGGTGGTATGGTATCGGTATGCATCAATAGTGGTGTTGATGCTGGCGGTTGGTATTTATTATTTTGCGAAACAGGAAAGTCCGGAAACAATAATTCATGTTGAAACAGCTGCCGTGACTCCCGGGGGAGGGAAAGCCCAGCTGACCCTGGCTGACGGGCGGAAAATGCAATTAGATGATACTATACGCTTAACGTTTAAGGAGGTCGGGGGGACAGATGTTTCCTTGGAGGTGGGTGTTGTGAAATATTCGGGCGTGGATACTGCAGACCGGAAAGGTGCGTATAACACATTGACCGTGCCCCGGGGCGGGGAATTTGCTCTTGTGCTGGCCGACGGTACCCGGATTTGGTTGAATTCGGAGTCATCGTTGAAATATCCGGTGGCTTTTACAGGTAATGAACGGCGGGTGGAAATGACGGGAGAGGTGTATTTTGAGGTTGCCCGGAACGCGGCAGCTCCTTTTGTGGTGGAGGTCCGGGACATGGATGTGCGTGTGTTGGGGACTTGTTTTAATGTGACGGCCTATGGAGCCAATGTTGTGACGACGCTTGTGGAAGGAAGTGTGAGATTGAACCGGGGGGAAGAGCATATCACCCTGTCGCCTGACCAGCAAGGCACGTGGAACGGTGATAAATTTGAAATGCGGGAAGTGGATGCCCAAAGTGCCGTGCTATGGAAAGAAGGTATATTTTATTTCGAAAATGATCCTTTGGAGGTAATTCTTGAAACGATGGCCCGTTGGTATGACGTGGGTGTCTTTTATGCGGATCCGGAATTAAAGAATATGCATTTCTCGGTAAAAATCAAGCGCTATGAAAACATTAATAAGATATTGGGGATAATTGCCCAGACAAACCGGGTGCGTTTTGAGATAAAAGACCGGGTTATAAATGTTTACGAATAATGTAATGTGTTTGATAATAAAATAAATATCCTGTTTTATTGTATAACTTAAAATTTGGAACAGAGTTATGAAAAAAAAGTGTAAATTAGGTGACTTTATACGAATAAGGTTACTTGGAGTATCGTTAGTGATGAAATTAGCTTTTTTCTTGTTCCCTTTGCAAGGGGTGGCGTCAAACAATCCACAGCATGTAAAGGTAAGTCTTTCGTTGAAGAATATTTTCTTGACAGAAGCTTTCCTGAAAATTCAAAAGAGTAGCGATTATTCTTTTGTTTACAACGTGGACGACGTGAAAAATTTTCGGGTTGCTGCGTTGGAGGTGGAGAATGCCTCTATCGAAGAAGTCTTGACCCGTTGTTTGAAAGATACGGGATTGACTTATAAAATTGAGGATAATGTGGTGATTATTCTTCAGAAGCCTCAGGACGAAAGGTTTATGATACTGAAAGGTTGGGTGTATGACGTGAAAAAGCAGGCTATGCCGGGCGTGACAGTGAAAGTTGCCGGGACTATGCTGGGTACAGCCACGAACGGGCAGGGATGGTTTTATATCCATTTGCCAAAGTCGAAGGGGCAACTTGAATTTTCTTTCGTGGGATACAAGACGCAGAGGGTAGATTTCACGGAGAATACAGACACATTATGTATTATCATGCGGGAAGATGTCAAGGAAATGGAGGAAGTCGTCGTAACCGGTTATCAAACCATGAGAAAAAGCGAGGTTGTTGGTTCGCATACCGTGGTTGACGCTTCGGACATTATGATGCCGGCTTATTCTTCTATCGACCAAATGTTGCAGGGACGTGTGGCCGGCATGACAGTGGTGAATACCAGTTCCAGGGTGGGGCATACTCCGAAAATCCGTATACGGGGAACTTCTACCATCCTGGGAAATCAGGATCCTCTTTGGGTTGTCGATGGGATTATTCAACCGGACCCGTTACCCATCGATCAGAACGATATGATGGTTGATGATTTGCGGAATATTCTGGGGAATCAGATTTCCTGGTTAAACCCGGCAGATATAGAAACCATTACGGTGTTGAAGGATGCTTCAGCAACAGCGATTTACGGATCTAAAGCGGCCAATGGCGTTATTGTGATAACCACTAAGCGGGGAAGGAAGGGATCTACAACTGTGAATTACAGTGCTAATTTTTCTTTCCGTGCCCGTCCCCATTACAGCCTGTTTAACCTGATGAATTCGAAAGAACGTATTGAATTCAGCCGGGAGGCCTTCGAGAGCGGAGCGATTTATTCAGAGGCTCCGGTAGCTTCAATGGACACCTACGAGGGGATTATGTATTCTTATTATAATAAGAATATTACAGCTTCGGATGCCCGCGAAGCGATATTGAAATTAGCGAATACAAATACGAACTGGCTGAAGCTGTTGACCCGTAATTCTTTTAGTCAGACGCATAATTTAAGTGTTTCGGGGGGAAGCGATAAGGTTACTTACAGCGCTTCACTTGGTTTCACCGATCAGGCCGGGGTGGAAATCGGCAATGATGCCAAAAATATGAGCGGCCGTGTGAATACCAGCATACAAGTTCACCCGAAAGTTTTAATTGATGTAACTTTGCTCGGCTCCATCAATAAAACGGGGGGATATGCAGCGGGGGTAAATCCGTTGAGTTATGCCACGAATACCAGCCGCAGTTTGCTTGCCTATGAAGATGACGGATCCCTGCATTATCAAAAACAAAGGGGCTACTATCAATATAATAGCTCGATTCATTATCTGGGATATAATATATTGAATGAGATGGAACATTCTTATTCAAAGAATAAATCTTCTCAAGTAAACGGGATTTTGAATTTTGCCTGGGAAATTCTTCCCGGATTGAAATACGAATTTGTGGGAGGAATAAATAATAACACAAGTGTTGCAGAATCCTATGCGGGAGAGCAAACCAATTATATTGCAGGTTTGTACCGTGGCTACGATTATGGGACGGAAACTTATGGTTCGGAGAAATATAATGCAGCCGCATTACCCTATGGAGGAGAATTGTATAACCGGACATCAGACGTGCTTAGCTGGAATATCCAGAATAAACTGATTTTTATGCGTTCTTTCAAGGAGAATCACCGGCTTAACGTGTTGATCGGAACGGAGACCGTATCCAGCCGGACGAGCGACCGTTCGTCTACCATATATGGTTATGTAAAAGAACGGGGAGAATCGATCATGCGGCCCACCCCGCTGGATGAACTCAAGCCGATAGGGAATGCTCCGATTGTCGGTTGGGGTATCCTGGATAAGCTTTATGATGGTTCAGGATGGACAAGGACGTCACAACTTTCTAATTCATTCTCTGTATTTGCAACCTTGGCGTATGTTTTTAAGGATAGGTATGTGTTGAATGCCAGTATACGTAATGACGCATCCAATCGCTTCGGACAAAACCAGAATAAACGGTTTGACCCGACTTATTCATTCGGTCTTTCTTGGAATGCGGCACATGAACCCTGGATGCAAGGAATTTCAAATATAGTGAATCAATTGAATTTCCGGGCCTCTTTCGGAATACAGGGTAACACGGTAAATTCTATTGGCCCGGAATTGATTTTGGATCGCGAAGGAATAAAACAGGGGTATGGTGAATATTTTTCGACGATTTCGAGAATCCCCAATCCTAATTTAAGCTGGGAACGGACCAAAACCTGGAACTTTGGTATAGACATTCAGCTAGCGTGGATCACGATGAATCTGGAATACTATAGAAAGATGTCGAATAATATCGTGAACCAGGGAATCGCTCCGGAAAATGGAATTGCCGGAATGGATATTAATGGAGGCAGAATACGGAATTCGGGAGTGGAATATTCTTTGAATATCACGCCGATCCGGACGAAGGACTGGGGATGGACAATCGGTTTGAATTCTTCTAAAAACTGGAATAAAGCCCTGACCCAATCCATAGATGAAATTACGTTGCAGAATTACCTGGACGGGGCTTCCGACCGGGTGTTGCAAAGAGGAAAACCACTGTCTGCTTTCTGGTCGTTTGATTTCCGGGGGTTGAACCCCAATACGGGTATGCCCGAGTTTAATCGTATATTCGTGGAGGACGAACAGGGCGTTTTCCTTATCGACGAGGCAACCGGTAATTACGAGTTATTGCCGGTCGCCTGGCAGGATATACTGGTGTATTCGGGAAAAACGGAGCCTGATTTTACAGGAGGTTTGACGACCCGTCTGCGCTGGAAAGGTTTGACTTTGGGAGCTAATTTCTCTGTCTTGTTGGGAGGAAAACAACGATTGCCGGGGTTGTTCCCAGATGAAAACGGAAATATCCCGCTTTCAAGTGCCAATCTGAACAAAAATCTGCTAAAACGGTGGAAAAAGCCCGGGGATGAAAAATTTACCTCAATCCCTGCCGTTTATAACGGTCGTATAATTAATAATATATCTCTTCAAGACGGAAAATCTTATTCCCCGTACATGATGTGGCATAATTCTAATGCGCGGGTTGTTAGTTCTTCTTTCTTTCGTTGTCAGCAAATTTCGTTAACTTGGAATATGAATGAGAGTTTGTGTAACAAGATGGGTATAAAAAGTCTCTCGTTAAATGCAATTATGAATAACGTTTTTGTACTCGCTAGCAAACGATTTGACGGGTTTGATCCTGAATTGGGTGATAGTGTTCAACCCAAAACTTATTCTGTGGGTATAACTGTTGGTTTTTAAACAATGCGACGTATGAAAAAAATTTTGAAATATAGTATATTAATTTGGATGTTGACATCATGTCAAGAATTCTTGGAACCTGTGTCGCAAAGCGAATATGTTCCAAATGAAGTTAAATCCTTGGACGAATTATTACTGGGAGAAGCTTATGCCGGTGCGTATTTCGTTGATGCAAATTTTTATTCTGTTTTGGGATTGTTTGACGATGACGTGGCAATTCGTAGAGATTGGGCAGGAGATGATTCCGAGGAAGATGCAGTGCTACAACTTAGGCTGGCTTTTTCTTGGGATCCAACGATGCTTGATGAGTTTAATAATTACGATGTTTATAGTCAAGTATACGAAAAAATACTGGGATGTAATGCCGCTTTGGATTATGTGGATGGGGTTGACGGGTCTGAAGATGACAAAAACAGGGTACGGGGACAGGCTTTGGCATTGCGTTCTTATTTTTACTGGTTTCTGGTGAATCTTTACGGCCAGCCGTATGGGTACAATGCTGATGCGCTGGGAGTGCCTTTAAAGTTGAATTCTGACCTGCAGGATAAGGGAATGCCCCGGAATACCGTGGGCGAGGTGTATGATCAGATTGAGCATGACCTGTTGGAAGCGGAGCGTTTTTATAAGGCATTACCCGAGGACAAACAAAACTTGCACGACAACAGGGTGAATTTGCCTTTTATCCAGTTGATGTTGTCTCGTGTGTACCTCTATATGGAAAATTGGGAACAAGCTTATGTTTACGGGAAAAAGATCATAGATGATTACAGTTATGATGTTTTAGACCTGAACTCTTTAGAAAGTCCTGAATATACAGGGTATTACAATTTTTTCACATGGAATAATCCGGAAGTGTTGTTTTTGTTCGGAAACATATATGATGTAGCCCGTTTACCTTATTATCTGGGGTTTATACGGTATGAAAACAAGATTGACGATTGGTCTGAGACCTATAACTATATTTTGCCTGTTGCATCTGATAGTTTACTGGGAACATACGAAGATGCTGATTTAAGAAAAATACATTATTTAATGCTACCTCCATCACCCGATGGCCGTGGTGCCGATAAAGATTACAGAGCTGCTTATAGTAAATTCCCGATACAAGGTGTTGGTAATTATAATTTGAATTACAATGCTGGTGCGGGCTTATGGGGAACGGCGTTTAAAGTGACCGAAGCGTATCTGAACGCGGCAGAAGCCGCAGCTATGTTATACGGGGAAAGACAGAGTGAATACATGGCGCAGGCACAGAATTTAATGACGGATTTGCGGACAAAACGGTTCCCGCTCGGGACGCCTTCTGTAGCTGTGACAGAAACCAATCCCGATGCTTTGATACAACTTGTCCGGGATGAACGGCGCAGAGAGTTGTGTTTTGAAAATCACCGTTGGTTCGACTTGCGGCGTTATGGGATGAAAGAAATCAAGCATGTATGGTATGACGAATCCGGTCATGCAATAGAATACACTTTGCAGCAAAATGATCCGGGCTATACCTTGTTGATTCCGCGTACCGCTTTCACGTACAATTCTTCAATGGTACAAAATGAAATAAGAAGTACAAATACCGATGATAATGAATGAGAATATGAAATATTTTATAGGGATAATGATATTGATCCTGATGGGATTGGTATCATGTCATGATGACGATGGAATTGGGGCGCCCATGGAAGAATATGACCTGTTGTCTTTCGTGTTTCCTCAGGGGAATAATTCATGGGACAAGGAAATAGAACAGATTGCCGAGACCTGGGGGATGTATATTATTTATAAAGATATAGATAGTGTTCATCTAAACAGGATGTGGACATCGCCGCTATATAATGAACCGATTTATACCGGGACAAACATTGCTGAAAGGGATATTCCCGTGTATTTGGATCTGGTAAAAAACTGGCTGTTGGGAAGTCTAGATCTGGAAAATGAGCGGGACCGTCAGATGCTTCCCATGTATTTTTATTTCCTGAATGACTTGCATGACGGGAATCCCCGTTCCGCAGGCTCTAAAGCTCATATTCAGTTTAAGCAGGATGGGTTTGATTACTGGTGTCTGAGTTTTACAAGCGAAGAGATGGAAGAGGGATTGTCTGTGACCAAGCGGCATAAGGTGGCTTGTTCTTTCGTTTATCCAAGTATTAAAAACCGTGTAGCAAGTGGAGAGTATGAGGTCGCACCTGATTTTATGGCCGTTTCTGACTATGAAACCCCGATTGGATGTAATTATAATCCATTTTCAAGTATGTTGGATGAAATGGATCCCGTCAATGTTTTTTGGCGGAGAGGTTTTGCTGCTAATGTGTCAGAGGAGTTTTCTATAAGTGGTTCTTCTTTTTACCAGTGTCCATGTTGGATACCGTGGATCCCGATCATGTCGTACACGATCCCGGGTATGGGGTTGATCGAGGTTACGCGTAATCCAAATTCCAATGCTGTAAAGAATACTGTAGAGGAGCGTGCGAAGGAAGATTTTCTTAACATGATTCGTTTGGCCATGTATTTATCTAAGGAACGGCTGAATGAATTATACCCGTTGGAACCCGTGGATGGAGAAGATGAGAGTAATATTCCTATGGAACCGGAGGATATTGCCGGGTATGAAAAAATTCATCAGAAATACGACATCGTGGTGGATTGGATGTTGGATGAGTATGGGGTTGACTTATTAAAATATAGTTCTATGCTGGATGAAGATGTAGCGGGGAATGAATAACAAAAGTAGGTGATTAAAACAAGAAGAGATGAAGAAGATTAGTTCATGGGTGTATCTTTTATTATGTTGCGTGGGATGTACGCAGACGGGATACGTTATTCAGGGAACGGTAGCGGGAATGCAAGAGGGACAGGTGGTAATTATTGTTTATCGTGAAGAACCGGATACTTTGGAGATTGCTGATATCGTTGACGGAAGATTTGAATTCAGAGGAGAGGTGCAGGAGGTGACTCCTGCCGCTCTTCAGATTGTGGGGCAGAACATAGGGGAAATACCCTTGTATTTGGAAAATGAAAAGTATAAAGTAAAATTGGATGTTCGTGATTTCTATGCGGGTGAAATTGCAGGAGGAGGAGAGTCGCAACGGCTATCGAATGAATTCGAGGCCATCGAGCGGAGTATGGCTGAAACAGTAAAAACTTTCCGGGAGGAGTATATTCAGGCCATTCTTTCTGGAGATACGCTGGTTATTCAGCGTTTAAACCGCACGCTGGATTCACTTCGCCATAATTCAGAATCGAAAAGAAATGCTTTCTTGTCAGCACATCCGACGAGTTATGTCGCTTTGAATTATTACATGAATAATGCAAAAATGTTTCCTGTGGACGAATTGGCAGCTATTGTCCGGAATTTTCCTTTGAAAATGTTGGAGACAAAGACAGGCAAGAGGTTGGTCGGGCAATTACAGATGTTTGAAAAATTGTCTAATGGAAAAGCCGCTCCTGATTTTACCGTGCGGAATTTGGCAGGTGAAGAGTTTACCCTTCATTCGGTAAAGGCAAAAGTAAAAATCATTGATTTCTGGGCTTCCTGGTGTGGCCCTTGCCGGGCGCTGGTGCCTCAGTTGATCGAATTGTATAAGGAATTGCATCCTAAAGGGTTGGAGATTGTAGGAATTTCTATGGATACAGACGAAACTGCATGGAAAAAAGCGGTTGAGGAAGAAAAAATGCCTTGGCTGCAAGGTTCCGATTTAAAAGGATTTGAAAAAGAAGCTCCTTTAGCAAAATTGTATGCGATTTCAGGGATACCGCATCTGGTTGTGTTAGATGAACAAAACCGGATCGTGGCAACGAACACGCGGGGTGAAGAATTGCATGAGCTGTTGCTTAAATTGTTAAATAAATAAAATGAAAAATGAAAACATTCTTAGTAATCATATTTTGTTGTTTTGAATTGATTGTGGGAGCTCAAATGCGGGCCAATTACGAGTTAGCGGAGAAAAGTGCGGGTATGTTTTTACCCTGGAGTGGTGATCAGATCGAGCCTAATTTTATTCCCGGAAGTGACAATTTCTGGTTTTATTATACACAAAACGGAAAAGATATCTTTTATTTTGTTGATGTAAAGGCTAAAAAGATAGAAGAGTTGTTCGACCGGGAAAAACTGGCTCAGACTTTGACGTCGGTTCTGGGAAAGGAATATGATCCGAATCATTTGAAATTCTGGGGAAAGCCGATAGACAAAACGGGGGTGGAATTTACGTGGGTGGATGACAACTGTTTTTTCCGGTATAACCGTGTAACTAAAGAATTGAAATACGAAAAGTTGTCTTCCAGAGAAAACCAGCCGAAAATATGGGGGCTTCCCATTGAATTGGAAAGATACCGTAACGGGATCTCGCCGGACGGAAATTACCAGCTGTTTGGTAAGGATTATAACATTTACTTGCGTGACTTGCGTGATTCTTCGGAGATACAATTAACCTTTGACGGAAAGGCTGGATATGGTTATGCCGGTGAACAGAGTACTAAGCGGGAGGTGAAAGTTGTGGCTACATGGTTCGATGATGCTAAAAATTTTTATGTGGAACGTTACAATACTTCTTCCCTGGAGAAAGTTTATCACATGAACTATCTAAAAGGGCGTCCTGTTGCGTATGGAGAGCCGATGGCATTGGCGGGGGATAGTGTGTTGATGAAGATGGAGCTATCCTTGTTTAATGTAGATAATAAAAAGCAGGTGAAAGTGGACCTGGATAAATGGCAGGATCAGGCGTGCAGGGTGGTCTATATGGATAAAAAGCGGAATAAGCTGTACCTTGAACGGAGAACGAGGCGGAATGATGTTGTCGAAATATGTGATGTCGATTTGCAGACCGGAGCGGTGAAGGTCATCATCCACGAAGAAGAACAACCTTATGTGCCGGTAGAGCTGGCTTCCATACATTTTTGTAATGATAACAAGGATATTATTTGGTGGTCGGAACGGACGGGATACGGCCATTTGTACCGCTATGATTCGGATGGCTCTTTGCAGAATGCTATTACCACGGGCAACTGGACGGTGGGACGTGTGTTGGGGTTTGACCGCAAGCAGGAAAATATATATTTTGAAGCTTATGGGATCGTTCCTGGCGAAAATCCTAATTATCCTAAGATATGCCGGGCACGGCTTGACGGCCGGGGCTGCGTGGTCGTGTTGACGCCCGAGGAAGCCTCGCACAAATTTATTCTTTTCCCGTCGGGGAAATATATCATTGATATGTATTCCCGTCCGGATATGCCTAACCGTTTTGAAATAAGGGATAATAACGGGAAGTTCGTGATGAATTTGCTGGAGCAGGACGTGAGCGGTTTTACTGCTCAGGGGTGGAAGGCTCCCGAATTGTTTTCAGTGAAAGCAGCAGATGGAATGACAGATCTTTATGGCGTTATGTGGAAACCTTTCGATTTTGATTCAACAATAAAGTACCCTGTTATTTCGTGTGTCTACCCGGGTCCCCAGACTGACAATGTCCCCTTGACTTTTGATATTGGTTCCATGAATGAACGTTTGGCTCAGATCGGTTTTATCGTGGTTGCGTTTAACCATCGAGGAGGACTCCCATGGAGAGGGAAAGATTATCATTGTTTCGGGTATAATAATATCCGTGATTTTGCTTTAGAAGATGACAAGGTCGGCTTGGAACAATTAATAGATCGTTACGATTTTATTGATGGTGATAAGGTCGGAATTTATGGACATTCTGGAGGAGGAATGATGTCTGCCGCAGCCATTTGTACATATCCCGATTTTTATAAGGTATGTGTTTCTTCTGCAGGAAACTATGATAACAATATTTACCTTCAAAGTTACGTGGAAGGTCATTTCGCTATTGGCGAACAGGTAGTCACGGAGAATGTACGTATGGCGAAGGACAATGGTCGTGATATCGTGGTTGAAAAGCAAAGAATGAAGTTTTCTGTGAATCTGCCGACAGTTATGGATTTAGTCCCAAATTTGAAAGGACATTTAATGCTAGTAGTAGGTGGAATGGACGGAAATGTACATCCCGCTAATACATTCCGAATGGTAAATGCTTTAGTAAAAAACGGAAAAGATTTTGAATTAGTATACCTTCCTGAATGTTTCCATACATATGATAAAGAGGGGGATTGGTATTTTCAACGTAAATTGTGGTCTTACTTTGGAAAATACTTGTTGGGGGATTTTTCTAGTAAGGCATTTTATGATATTGAATTCGATCCGCTTTGGAACAAGGTGAACAGAAAATGAAGAATATGATTAATAAAAAATAAACAATTTTGTATGATGAAAATAAAATTCTATTCAACAATCGTGTTATTGCTTGCAGCTTGTTGTATAACGATGGCGCAACACAAAAGTAAACTGAAACCGGGTGAATTGTCTCCTGATTTCAAGTACGAGGATTCAAAAGGGAAAGTTCACTCTCTTTCCGAGTTAAGGGGAAAATACGTGTTGATTGATTTCTGGGCTTCTTATTGCCAACCTTGTAAGGAAGAGCTACCGTGTTGGAAAGAACTAATTCGTAAATTTAAGAAAGAAAAGATCGCCTTCGTCACGATTTCTATCGATTACTCTCGAGAAGATTGGTTGGAAGCCCTAAAGAAGGAGAAACTAGAGAGTTTAAATTTAATTATAGATAATAAAGATATCTCGTTTGTTATAGCGTATTGCGTGGAAACGATACCTCGTTATGTTTTACTGGATAAAGATGGAAAAATTATTAATCTTTATATGCCGAGACCTTCAGATCCTCAAATGTTAAAAATCTTACAATCACTAAAATGTAGTAGTTGAAATTTTTTATTTGGGGTAAATTTTAAATATGCTCCAAACAATATCATTTAAATTTTGCGTGGGAATACTAACCTTAGACTTCCCGGGTAATTTATATAGGTATATGACACTTTTCAAGATGTAACATACTTCAAGATTGGCTCTGGGTATGCAAATGGTAAATAAACGGAGTGGAAAGACTTTGGAGGCTAATAAAAAAGAGAAATTTCTAATGCAATGACCTTGGTGATAAATAGAATAAGCTGCAGGAATTTGTTTCTAGAAAGGTTGGTGTGTGTAAAGTATCATTTGAAGAGATTTCGATAATGGCCAAACGTTATTTTCCTACTTGTAAATTTTATCAAGGGATATCCAGTAAATAGGAAAAAACAGAAGAATTTTACTTTTGCAATTCTTCTGTTTTTCTTTTTTTCTCGTCCATCTCTTTTTTTTTCATCCCATTAATGTCGTAAATTGTTGTGATAAGGACATGACCTTTGGAGCTTGTACTCAAGCCACTTTTTCCTGTTCGTTTTTTCAAGTCGTGTTCCGCTTTTCTTTCTTCTTGACCTTTTCAACTGTGCAGGCCACATTAGCCACGTGTATACCGAAAAATATCCATAATATCTCGGTTTCTTCTTGCCTTGCCTTGATTTTGCGCCGAACTCGACCGTTTTTGGTTTCCTTGCTCCTGACGATCGGGCGAACGTGGGGTTTATTCACGCTCACGATCCGGTCGCTTACTTTTTGACCGGAGAACAACGCTTTCTCTTGTTCCAGCACTCGTCGAAGATTGGAAAACGCTTTTGAAAACTGGCGGGAAGAGACAGGCGTTCTCCTGCCCTGGCGAGTAGCTCGTCCATTTGACCGACTTGTTTTCCTGCAACCGGAGCAAGCCTCGTTTCATCATCCGTGTCTTGACTGTTTCCTTTTCCGTTTCTTTCTGTAGCACAGGTAACGCTTGCTCACGTCCTTGAACTTGTTGTGGGGACAACGCTGGCCGAAATCCTTGCTAAAAGCTGACAAGCGAGACTGTAACCACGCTCTCCCACAATAATTTCACGCTCGTGAGATAACCTGAATAACTCTCGTAACACGTGGCATCCGTCATCATCACGTGCAATTTATCCAGGTAACGGGATGGCACTAACGATCTTGTAATTCGTCAAGGAACGGCAGGGATGTATATAAACACCACAGAAAATTTGGAAATGGATGTTACCGTTAAGATGCTCTATCAAGGTGGCATCCGAGAAACCAGTGTAAGCTTTTAACAACATCAAGGCCACCTTGCCTTCCGGGAAAAAGTAAGCATGACGGCCTCGACGACTCGAGCTTAAACCTGGCGAGCGACAAAAAGATTTAAAAGGGGAAATAGAATGTAACCGACCTAAAAACTCGACTTGTAATCTTGATATAGATTGAACTCCGTGAAACCTAAAAAAGGTTGTAATTCCGAGATTTTTTGTACTTTTAACCATATGTATCGGGATTAGATTATCCCGGTTTTGGCGTTCAAACCTGTTTTACCGGGTTCTATCTGAAGATACAAAAAAGCCAACTGATTTGCAATGAATTAGTTGGCTTTTTTGGAAATTTGATGAATATCCCTATCAAAAAGGTATGATTTGTCAACGAGATAATCGACTTTTGATCTCGTTCAATAAACGGGATCCTAAAGCACACGGAATCCTTTTATAGAATGTTATATAAAGAATTATTTGACGTAATTAACACAGTATCTATATCTTAATTACAGGTTTGTATTAACTATCAATTTTTCTTGATCCAAAGGATAGTCGGTAAGGTTTCACGTGGTAACCCCTAAAAATAACGGACTCCCTTTTAAACATTAGAAAAAAGGGAGTCCGTTGTTTTCCTGTCTGACGTGTAAGTAAACATCTTATGGTTTCTTACGTACGGCGCGGATTTTGTGTGTATCCATTCGGTGTGCCGGTGTAAGATTTCCATTTGCATCGTACATATAGGCCTGCGAATTTACATTGTCACTTGTAGCGGTGGAACTCCAATATGTGCCTTCCAACGGGGTATCGACACCTTCTACCAAACCATTACTTAAAGCGTTTTGTTCTATGCTTGCCGGGAGGTACCAATGAATGTTATCGGATTCTATATACGCTTCCCAATATGTTATACTACCATCATCAGATGTTCGTTGCCTTTTTTGAAATTCGTTTTTCTTAGCAATCATCCGAACGGCAAATTGGTCGATTGGAGTATCTCCATACGTATCCTTCGTTACTGTTTCAGTAAAATTACCTACAGCGTTATCCCTAAGACGATTCTCGATAGTCGAGACCTGTCCGGCACTGTTTACATTATATAAATACCTGGTATTTGACAAGCCATCGGAATTACTTATTTGACCACTCTCAATTGAATTTATTTTAGAGTAATCAATAGTTACTGATGTTGAAGTTATCCAAGTTACAAAAAAAATATCCCTCGTAGTATGTGTTACAGTAATATAATCACTCGCAGAATACTCCGTTATTATATCATCCGCTATATAGTCAAAAACATATGCGCCGAATAGTTGAGTAAAAAAATTACCCTGTCCAATTGACAATGCAGGTCTTGCCGTAAATGTCACATTTCTGTCCCACGCAAACCCGAAAGGATAAGTGTTGTCATCCTCCTCAAAGCGTTCATATCCTGCATCTCCACTCCATGCAGGGCAGTATTGTGTGATGGTTTTTGTATTGCCGTCGGCAGATCTGCCATTTCCGGCATAAGACAATGTCAGTTTCGCCTCTCTGTTATTCTCTCCTGCATTCTCATCGTAATACGCGTACAATGTTTTATCACCGCTTCCCGAGAAAGTCTGCGTTCCACGTTCCGACCTTATCCAATATCCGTTCAGTCCCAACGGGCGATTTGCCGGGTTACTGGTGTCATACGAATAGTCCGTAAATGTCAGCCACTCAACATCCGAAGCCAACGTCCAGTCGCAATCTGCCTTAATCTGTATCTCCTGGATGACATAATGGGCATCCACCTTATCTTCGCAGTCTATAGACATATTGTATTCCGGCGAGATGGAAAGCCTGTACGTCACGGTCTTGCCTTGCGGCCATTCCGTAGCGGCGACAGGGGCGGTGAACGTGCGTTCTGTACCCGTTGTACCGTCGTTGAATACCACTTCAATCATGGCGTTTGCCGGTAAGGTCTGCGGCAACATCATGAATGTACCCTCTTCTGTCGTGATCTCGCTTCCCGATGTTTCGCTCCCGCTCATGATTTTTTCCAAAGACTGGGAAAAATCACCGGTTGCCGCATCCAGAGTCCAGCTATCGGTTGCCATGTCGTAGGTGCCGCTGTTTCGCACACCTTTTAATGCCACGTTCTTGATCGTACCGGGTTGCATCTGGCTACCAGTCGTGAATTTCACGGCCGTGCAGATATGCCGGAAAGAAAGCGGAAGCGTGCTATTGTAGTTTCCTGCTGTTTCAGCAGTAGTCGCCACGAGGATATCTTTCTGCTCGCTTACATCATCCGGAACGGTGTACTCGAGTGTCGTGACCGTAGGTGACGATGGCGTCGTAAGGTTTGCCGCGTCAACCGGTGCCCACGCGTAAAATTGGAATGTATGTCCGGTTCCCGGCCAGTAGTACGTGTTTGTACTGCTCCAGAGATTGCTTCCTTGCTCCGTGACATCTTCATCCATGTAAAATTGTTCCTCGACTAACGTGCCGCCCTTTTTCCAGTAGGCGAGGACGTGGAAAGAGCCGTAGGTGGAGAGCTCGCTAACGGGAGCGGAGCGTGTTACCGGTGTTTCTCCTTCAAAAGCGGAACCGTCTATACCGTCGGAAACAACGGCGCGGACGCAAAGCGTGTCTGCCGAGTCTCCCGCGCGCAGTACAAACCTGTCGGAAGTGTACCCGCTACCGTTATTACCGGCATTTCCCCTCGTCGGTACATTTTCCCCGGGTGACATGCCAAAACAAATGTAATCACAACTTTCCCCGGTATGACCGTTGTTACCGTTATCGAGAAGGTCATCATTATTGCATGAAAAAAGCAGGAAGCACGAAATCAGTGCTGTCATTCCGCTTGTCGTCAAGTGCCGATTCTTGTATGCTTTCATATTTTATGATTTTATCAACTATGCAGTGGAAGCCTTTTATCGTGGCTATTCGTGAGTGTAAGGGGAACATTCAACCCCTTACACCCTAATTATATCGCTCTCCCCGGTGAATATCCCGGAGAAGAGACATGATGTTAAACCGGTTTCAGGAAACCGGGATTAGTTGCCTGTGGATTCTTCGAAACCAGGCAAAGTTTGGTTTTGCTCCTCAGTCTTCCATTCTTCAATTTCATTAACACTGAACACGATAGGCATAAGCTGACCCTCCTCAGGGATATTATCCTTCGTCAATTCTGCCTTGAAGTCATAGCAATAACCAAGCTTCAGCTCAGTATTCTTAATTGCAACTTGTGAATGATTGTATGTTTGTATAGGTGTAGTCCCTTCTCCTTCATACAATTCAACGCTGAACCCCACATAATATATAGTACTCTCACTGGCAGGTGTCGGGATCATCAGTCGTTCGTAGTAAGTTTCAAGCTCCTTACCATTTTCGATAAACTCTTCAGCAGTAGCACTTTCAACAGCAGCATTACCAAAAGAAAGATCGAGATTTGGACTGTCTTGGTCGCTCCATGCATTGCCATCAGCATTAATGATAAGTTTGCCTGTCTGTTTTGCACCGTTAAGAGTTACGTTTTTAACTTTAATCTTATAGTCACCACCGACACTATTCACGAACGAGAATTTCACTTTGGAAAGCTGGTGATTGAAAGTCAGATTAACGGGCTGCGCATTGGTCGCCTCCTCTGCAGTGATAGTCGGTTTGTAAACCGGTTGCGCACAAAGCAAGTCAGTTTCACCGTCATTGGTGAAATCTACTGTCATGCAAATTTTGTCACTAGACTTGCTAACATTACTAACGACAACCGCAGAGTTGTTCGCTGGAGCTGGAGCAATTGCGCCGAAGATGTAAGTATGCCCTTCAAACCAATATTTCGTTGATTCATATGTCCAACTCTGACCATTATCATTACTTGATACTACATCACCGTTAAAGATCCGTTCGTCGTTACTGTAACCGTACACGGCAAAACTGCCTAGAGTTTGTTTAGTAAAACTCGGGTCCTCCATACTACGCGTTCCCTTGTTCACAAATGCGTCACTAAAACTTATGGCTTTCGATTGAGCCATTTCTACAGTCTCATCGTTGCTGCAACTTGCCAGCATAGCGGCGGCAGCAATTCCAATTAAAAAACTTTTTTTCATCGTTTTGCTGTTTTTATGAAACACTAATGTTAACTATAACTCTATATCCTTAAAGGGGGAGTTCAATGTCCTCGTACTCGCCCCAGTCTTCTATGTCCACGTCGAAACCGGAACCGCCTTCCATACCTTCTTCATCGGGAATCTCGATACCGCTCACCACGATGACACCACCCCGGGGTTGTACCGCCACCTGGTCGGTCACATCGAAGTCGAACGACTTGATCTTACCGTTTCTCAACCGTACTTCCAGGTTCAGGGCGTACTTGCGTTCAGAAGCACGTGCCTTGTAAAGAGCGTTCGGGTAGTCAGGTATCCCGAAGGAACGGACACGTGCCTGCACCCCGAAGTCCTCCACCGTGCAGTCATACAACACGGTAGCCGCCTCTTCCGCGGTCCGCCCGCTGTTCAGCCATACCGCCCCGGCCATGCCGGCCAGCGCGCCGCGGGCCAGCGCCACGTATTTCAGCCCGTGACTGAACTCGTAGCGTACCAGGTAGGTGAACACCAGCGGGTGCATGGTAACGGACAACTCGTCCGGTTCCGTCTTGCGTTCGGCCGTGTAGCTTTCTATGTAATGGCCATAAAGCATGTCAGGCTCGTTCACCGTGTTCTCGTCGGTTTCTGCCAGGTAGGAATTCCCGATGTATGACGAGCGGGTGCGGGCACGGGTCGTGGCCTTCGCCGAGGCGAACGAGTTCATGTCGTCAAACACGATGTACTCCGTGTCGTTGTTATACAGTAGCACGGAGTGCTCTCCCGGGCGTAGCCGCACGATCTCGCCCTCGGGGGCGATGTTCAGCACGCTGTTGGAACCATCGGCGTGATATGCCTGCACGCGTAACCCGTCCGGGATGCCGGGACGCAACATGTCGTATTCCATGCCGAACACGGTGCTCCACGTGGAGTGGTTCTTCCAATCGGGTCCTTCCCCGCAGGTAAGTTCCCATTCTTTTTCATATTCGGCCTTCACGCGTATTTCCGATTTCGGCGCGTGTTCCTCGTGGTCGAAACACAAGTCTTTATGCTCGCAGGAGGAAAAGACCGTCAGCATCCCCGCCAGCAGGGGGACATATTTCATCGTGTATCTTTTCATTTCATGCCTCCTTTCCTGTTATTAGTGTTTCCCCGGCCGAGTAACCATACAAGGGAGATTTCGGCCTTGGTGGGTCCGAACCAGTGCCGGTTCTTGGTGGCTTCCCACGCGTAGTGCCCGTCAAGAGGAGTATAGGTATAGTATTTTCCGCCCCAGTAACCCACGCCGAGGGTGAAGTCGATGTTCAGTCTCCGGGCTACCGGCAGCGAGTAGCCGTATTCCAGGCCCACGGCGTAATTGGGGCTGTCCCAGAGCGTACCGCCGGGCTTGCCACCCATGTAACCCTTGCCGCCCCACTCGAAGTCATAAGTGAATACCTGCCCGTACAGTCCCAGGTGGTGTCCCGTCAGCGGTTTCTCGGCAGCTTTTTTACCCAGCCATTTGCGCACGGCAATATCACCGCCGTAGACACGCCAGTAACGGTGCCTGCTGTTGGACTTCCACCAGCCGTACATCCAGTTGGCAGCTACCGACCAGTTCTTTCCCAGGTAAAATTCCACCCCGATATTGGGAACGGCCAGCACGTCGTAAAGCATGTTGGTCTTGACGGCCATGTAGAAAGGCTTCTTTTCTTCCGCTTGTGGCACGACCGTGTCCGTTTCCTGAACGACTGCAATCGTGTCCACGGGCTGTATGACTTGTTCAACGGTATCTTTCTCCACCTGTTGGGGGATCACGGGTTTCTGCCGGACGGTGATGAACACGACGCCGGCGTTGCGGACCCGCGGGAAGAAGTGCTGCAGCATGTAGTGCCAGGTGCGGCCGTACTGCAGCTCCATCAGCTGTTTCTTCTTGCTGTCCACGAGAACGCCCCTGCTGTCGTATGTATATTCCGGGACGTTACGCAGCACGTTCACGGCCTCTTCCTTGTGGGGCATGTCCGACTGCTCGACCAGGCAAGCCAGGTGTTCCCAGGCGGTCACGTCGTCATGCCGGGTAACGATACTGTCCGGGAGCGACACACGCCCGCGCACGTAATTTTCCAAAGCCCGGCGGCGTTCTTCCGCCAGCCGGCGGTTGATGGCGACGGAACCCTCGGGAGAAGCCGAGGCGCAGAAAGAGACTTCGACGAGATCGAGTGTCCCGTCATTTTTAATATTCTCCAGGAACGATACTATTTCCGACAGACGCCCGGCATTATCCTTGTACGCCGTGTCCAATGTTCCATTACCGGTACGGAATACTACACAAACTTCCTTCCGGTTCTCCTGCCCGAACGACTGACAAACGCATCCGAACAGTATGAATACTGATACTATTAAACTTTTCGTGTGCATTTTTTATCTTTTTAATCCCTCTCTTGAGAAGAGATGGATTTGAAAATAAAATGCATTGAATATATGCGAGTTAATAGTTTACAATCCTCGAATTTACTCAACAAACACGTTGTATATT
This sequence comes from Butyricimonas sp. BSD2780061689_150309_C8, assembly GCF_015560935.1. Lineage (NCBI taxonomy): Bacteria > Pseudomonadati > Bacteroidota > Bacteroidia > Bacteroidales > Odoribacteraceae > Butyricimonas > Butyricimonas sp. BSD2780061689_150309_C8. Next base: position 9,041 of record NZ_JADMSV010000021.1, on the reverse strand, counting down.
TATAAAAAAAGAGATTTTTTTGTATTTTATATTCTCTACGTTCTTTTGTTTTTCATACTTTTGTGGTCGTTCATCTCTCTCTTCTCAAGAGATCGTGCGTTTTGCTTGATATGGTTACCACAGTTTTTCCAGGATCAACCCGTTGGCTTTGTCTATCGTGGAAGTATCCAGGGAGGCAAGATAGATTCGCGTGGTGGTTTCCGAATCATGCCCCATCCCCTCACTGATGACAGGCAAGGGGATATTTTGACTTTTGGCTATACTGGCCCATGAATGGCGGCTCACGTACATTGTAAGATTTATCTGGATGTCGGTCAATGTCGCTATTTCCTTCAACTTGTTGTTGATCAATCGCAGTGCATTCCGGTACTGGGAGCGTTCGTTGCCGGCCTTCGTGATGATGGGCAACAAGTAACCAGTGTTGTTTTCCGGATATTTATCGAGGATATCCTGCATGCATTTTTCCCATTTCACGTGTAATCGCTGCCCCGTCTTTCGCCGGCAATAAGAGAGTATCCCGTTCTGCAAGTCCGTTTTTTTCATGTACGCCATGTCCACGAACGACATCCCTCGCGTGTAAAACGAGAGCATGAACATATCCCTTGCGAAGTCCATGGAGGGGTTCAAGGATAGGTTCTGTTCCTTGATTCGCTTGATGTCATTTAGAGGGAGGGCACGCTTGATTGTTTTACTCACCCCCGTGTACACGTGCTTGAAAGGGCTGCGTTGTACCGTCAATTCTTTTTCTACTGCCCGGTTATAAACCGCCCGGAGTATGCGATTGTAAAAAGAAACCGTGTTCATGGACACGTTCTGCGATTTTAGGTAAGCCTCGTATTCCATCATTAGGTCCGAGTCAATGTCATTCATCATTAGGTCGTTGTCTTTCCGAAAACGCATGAAACTCTTGAGCGTGGCAGTGTAAGTTTCAACTCCCCGTTCTTTACCTAAGCGTTTAAGTTGCGTGATGACCTCTTTCATGAACTGGAAAAACGACGGGTTGGCTGTTGTCTCGTGAAACTTTCTCACCACGTCATCCGCCGTGAACTTGGTTTTCCGACTTTCCAGCCCGTCGATAACGGCGTTTAACCGGGCTATATCATTCCGCAATCTTTGTGTGACGGAACGGATAACGTTAGTGCGTCCTGTATGCACGAGTATCACTTTCGACTGTCTCTCATCCCATTCCTCCGGGAGTACGTTACACTCGCTTGTAATCTGGCGTACGACCCTACGGCAAGTTACAAGGTAAATAATTCTCCCTGGACGCCCCATGACTGTTGACGGACGGAACTTAACTTTAACTGTTGTCATAAATCTACATTTTATCATTTGCATTATAGTCTAAATCATTATAAATTTGGATGATTCTAAGCATATAACTTAGAAATCTTTAACGGCCTTTAGGGACCTTTCTTTTTTCAATAACGTTCATCATTGCAGGAGCCATATCTTCTGAAAAATCAAGTTTGTCTTTACTTTTTATCAACAATCAACATTTGTATCTATCCTTTTGAACCTCTTAGCAGATATCCTTGTGACCTCACGCATCCAACGATTTGCTTTTTTTAATTACTTGAATTTTCCATGGTTACTTAACGAAAGAATCTTCAAACCTTCAGGTTGGTTGACAGAAAAGACCCCGCTATATGGATAATATATTGATCGTTGGTAACTTCTCGATAATCAAGCTCATCTTTGAGAATTTGCGAGATTACGATCTAGAATATCTCGCTCCGTGTTTTAACCTTCATTCTTGTCAGTCATGTATCTAGATATTTTTTTCAAAGCAACAAAGCTTGCTACCGGTTTGTTATAAAGAATGCCACTGGGCATCATTATTTTGTAAAGATACCAAATTCCGATTCAAAATTTCAGATGATCCCCACGGTAGCCATCAAATTACAATCATTACTTATACGTTTCCATTTTGAAAATTGTTCTTTATTCGTTTGAAAGTTGAAAAAGCTATCCGCCGGCCTTTGGGTTTCCTAGTGTTTCTAATGTAAATTTGACCCTGTGTCCGTATGTGCTTCACAAATATTCAATGAAAAAAATACAAACCAATTACGTCTTTTTTGAATTTTATATTAAAATGAATTAATTGAGATAAATGTACTTTTAGAGTTATAATCACTATCAAATGATATTTTCTTCTGTGGAAAATAAAATGAAAATATTGCAGGAAATGATCCCGTACGCCTTGGTAAATGTTTTTAATAGAATCGTTTAGTTTAGATTATTTGAGAGGACTCTACTACCAGACAAGTGTGGTCGTTTGTGCTATCCAAAGATGACACGGGAACATCATTTATATGTATGTGTAAATGGTGTTGACCCGTGTCAGAAGATAGGGTGTTGTCTTTTTCAAGATATATACTTTATCAAGCTCGTGGGTAGTGAGAAAACTGGCCTATTATGCTCAACCGTTTTTCCTTCGTTGTTAAAAACAAAATTTTCAAGGGTCTATACTGGTTGGATTTCTTTTTTGAACAAGAGAATTGTCAGTTAGGATATCGAACACGTGGGGAGGGGTATAATGGAAACGAAGATAAACAAGTATATGTTTGTAGCAAAAGGTTGGTGTGCATATCTTGTGAGGTAGTATATGAAAAAAGTGAAACACGATTGGACGAGAGAGTGTGTGTATTTGTGACGACAAAGGAGGGACGTGTTACTAACAAGTAAGAATAATGAATTATTGGGATGTAATGAAAAAATATGAAATCGAGATTTTTTGTTTGGAAATAGAAAGATAAACTAATATTTTAGTCATGAATATTTTTTGAACAAATAACTATTTAATATGGGGTGCAAGGAAAGGGAAATTGAGCATTTTGAATCGTTGTTTTATGAACTATATCCAAGATTATGCGCTCTTGCGGATCATTACTTGAATGACGAAGAGCAAAGTAAAGATATCGTTCAAGAAGCTTTCTTAAATTTGTGGAGCATGAAAGAAACGGGAAAGAATATTCAATCCATGAAAGCTTATCTATATACTTCTGTACGTAATTCTAGTTTAAATTACCTTCGGAATTATAAAAATAATACTTCTTTTATTATGGAAATCTTGGAAAAGCAAGATGTTATTTTTAAAGAAGTTGTGATTGAAGAAGAGACTATCGCCTTGCTTCATGCATCAATCGAGAGACTTCCTCCTCAAAGTTCAAAAATAATGAAATACGTGTTGCAAGGAAGGAGTAATGTGGAGGTCGCCCAAGAGATGGGAATCTCTGTGAACACGGTAAAAACATTGAAATATAATGCGATGAAAACGTTGAAGGAAGAGTTGAAAGAATTGTACTATGTTTTCGTGTTCATATTGGGGGAATGTGATCTTTTTTGAAAGATTTGTAGATCGATTCTCTGTTATTTCAAAAATAAGTTTAGGGTATACAAATCGTAAATAAAATGGCTTGGAAAGACTTTGAAGACTAACAAAAAAAGAGAGATTTCAATGTGATAAATAGCGAGGATTTTGTTTCTGTAAAGTTTGGTATGTGTAAAAATATCATTGAAGGAGGATGTAAATTAAACTGTGTCAGCAAAGAATAAAATATTAATTTTGCTAATGCAGTTTTTATGAAAGAAGAATTTGATTTCGAAAGTATCAAGAACAAGACAATAAAGTAGCTGAAAGCAGGTGAGCCTTTGTTGGGTAAGGATGGTGCTTTTGCTCCCTTGAAACAGAAAATGTTTTGTCGTATCTTGACTTATAATAAGTTGATATTTAATATGTTATATTTTTTATAAAATGCTTCGGGGGACAAACTGGGGACAAAAATTTGCTGTCCAAGAGCAGTAATGTAGCCAAAAGAGCAAATATAAGGTCTGTCCCTCGATGTTTTTTAGGCCAATTTTTTTGTCCCTCGGAAAGAAAAACAATCCCGTTCTCATCATACGATGATATTCAAAGCACACTGCAAATATAAAAAAGTTTAGTCTGTTTTTTGTATATCTATTCAAGTTCTAAACTAAACGGCTTTTATAAGCTCCCAAAGCCATACCTGTTTTTCTTTTGATCAGCAAAATTGTTAAAGGAGACATCACTTTGTCCTTCTAGCTCTGTCTCTTTTCACCAGTCGTTGTTTGGGCTATGAACTTTGGCGGTATATCCTTGCTTTTACCTTTCCCTGTTTTAGCTTTCTTCTTACTTCCTCCATTATTCCGCATACCCCTTTCGGGCTACCTGATGTGAATTGTGTCACAAAGGTACTTGTCATGTCTCTCTTGTCTGCAAGGTAGCGGTAAGGAAGTCGTGGAATATCGAGATGAAGTGATTATTTATAATTGACAGAATTAGAAAATATTGTAGAACCAATCCATTAACAAACAATATGGAAAAATTTAATTTCTATCAAGACTGCAAGGTTACAAGTTGGGAACGAGACACTTTCACTGTAGAAGCAAACAGCTACGAAGAAGCCGTCGCTATTGTCCGCTCATGGAAAGGTGAAGATATATTGGGTATTACCGACAGCCGTCTCTGTCACGAAAGCTGGCAGTCATTACCTGACACTTCGGAATACCTGTCTCCCGAAGAAAATAATGGGCAACCGACAATCGAAATTTTCGACCAGAGTGGAAACTCTATAATAACTAATGTTCCCGAAACAATACAATCAAATTAAACAAAATTATGGAGGTAACAATCGAACATGCTTTTTGCACCTATTGCGAGGAAGTAACAGAACTCTATTTCCTACTTATCAACACGATTCTCTTTTCAATCGACGAAAAAGAATTGCGTTCCAATATCGAACTCCTGTGGAAAGCTGTCCCCATAGACAAATATTTCACATACGGCTATGGGGCACATCATCTATGGGTATGTCAGCGACAACCGAGCGATATGGATAAAGTCTTTGAGCATCGCATTATGATAGCCCGGTTCTGAATTTTCAACGTGATGGGCTGAACTGCAATATTCGGTTTCAGCCCATTTTGTCATAAAGATAAGAAACAGCCTCTCACTGACGCGAACCCCTTTTTTATCCTGAATCGTCTGCATTGCAGCCATCATTCTGCTACAATTTCCGCTTTCGCCGGAATAGCCTTTTATATTCTCTTTTGGCCAGTCATAATCCTTTTATAGAGGACGTCCATTCGCTCAAGACCGTTTCTCCACTTTGCTGGCAAGGCAGACTTCTTGCTGTCATTTTCCCTTTGCCTTTTCTTCCTGACTTCTTACTTGGCTCGGACAGAGGCAACCCCACCGATACGGTTTACACCCCTTTTGTCGGAACTCCTTTTGATAGCCCTCTACTCTACGCAACGTATGGTTGGTTTAACGGCATATCGTTCAATGCCACCTTCACTGAAAGCGGACGCTATGTTTTCCCTGCCTGATGTTCTTTTCGGTTTCCTGCCAGAAACGTGCCATAGCTTTAGTTTGGTGGACGGATAAGGCCTTATGCCCACAAATCCGCTGCGATTTGTTTTGCCTCGACTTTTTCGCGACCGCTTTGTTTGAAGTCGCCATATCGTTTTTCGTTGCAAAGTTAGTATGCAGACGGGTTCGCCCGGATCGGGCTTGACCAATGGCGTAGTCGCACAAATCTTCCTTTATCGAGCCTGCGGTTTGGGATTATACCCCAAAATAAAGAGTATTTCTGCACTATCCTTGGTGCCCCCCTTTACTGCATCTACTTTTTATGCACCGTAAAACTGATTTATTAACTTCAAAAAGCAATCGCAATGAAAAAGATCGAGAACAAATTCGCAATCACCGGATTCGTAGCAAAGGACGCTGAAATTCGTCAGTTCACCAACACAAGTGTCGCACGTTTCCCGCTGGCAGTAGCCCGTCAGGAAAAGAACGGCGAGGAAAGCGAACGTGTATCCGCCCTCATGAATATTGAAGCGTGGCGCAAGAACGAAAATGCCGGGTCGTTCGACCAACTGACCAAAGGTACGCTGCTTACCGTAGAGGGCTATTTCAAACCCGAAGAGTGGACCGACAAAGACGGTGTGTCACACAACCGCATCGTGACGGTTGCCGTCAGGTTCTATCCAGCCGTAGAGAAAGAAGAAACTCCTGCGGAGCCGGCAAAGAAAACGAAAAAAGGCAAGAAATAACTCCAGCCTTACCTGAACAAAGCGGCTCGGAAGCCGCTTTTGTTTTGCTCGTTACCGTCATGTTCCAAACCGCACTTTTATATAGTCCATACTTTGCACCCACTTTCCGCCGAGCATTGATTTTACTGTGCAAAGTTAAGGCGGAAGCGAACCTGCAAGGCGCTGTTTCATTTTCAGTTAACAACCATTAACTCGCAAGCTCGTCAATATTTGTTAACCGAATGAAAATCGTCAGGGACTTTCCGCTTCCTCCTTGCATTGTTCTCTTCTTTCCGCCTTGGTATTCTGCACGTAAAATCGAATCCCGTCGGACGAGGTGGAAACCACCGACAAAAGGGAGAAAAAAGTCAAACATTAAAATTCAGAACGTATGAAACAGATGATTTGGTCAAGCGAGGACAGGCTGGACGACGCAGCAAGAGTGTATTACCAAGATTTTCAGCGGGAAATTATGGAGGACGAATCCTACAAGGTCAGCGATGAAGAGTGGGCAGATGAAGTCTATCACTGGTTGGACGACGAGCGAAGCAACCTGAACAGAGAAATCGAAGGTGTTATTATTGCCTTTGCCGTTATAGGTACTTGGCGAGGCCCACGAAGAGGCTATCAGATAGTAGGGCACAATATTGCCGGCATATTGCAATCCCAATGCGATGAAGCGGAATGGTACGGCGACGGCTATAATATTTGCGGACGCATGATACATCATGACGGTACTAATTACGCATTGTACCGAGTGGCCAAAGATAGGGACACCACAGAACGTATAGCCGAAAAAATATACAACGGCGAAATCGACGAATCTGGATTCCGACAGAGAACCCGTTCCCTTTATCCGTATGTGGCAGAGGTCTATGGTTGGAAAACGAGAAAGCATAAGAGCAACTGATTGCCGTAGAACGAATGCCGCAGTACATTCTTAAAAGAAGGCTGCGGCATTTATATTTTGGCTGCTGGAATTAAATCTTCGGACATATCCTTTTATAAACTGATCCGTTTGCCGAATCCCGTTCAACCGTTCGTGGCCTTCCAGTCGATCTGCGCTTTTATTTTCGGGCGTTTTCTAAAACACCCGTTTCATAAGAAGCCGAGTTCCTTTTATAGCACCTTCGCTTTCTCCCTTTTTATTCTTCCTGCACATGCTTTCCCTATACTCCCATTCCGAAAGCCCGATTATTCTTTCTGCAAGTTCGATTGCCGGTTGTCAGTCCTGCCAAGGATCGCTTTGCTTGCTACCGAAAATCTTCCTTCCCGACACATCGAGAAGCGTATTTTCTGTATCCTCCTTGTCTGGGCTACCCGTCAATCTGGTGGGCAGAAAAATAATCAAAAACCTTTCGATAGAGAGTATCAGAGGGAAAAACAAAAAACAAACTTAAAATTTGAGCATTATGACATTCAGAGAATTTATGAAAGAAAACGGTTACGAAGTACAAACAACGTTTTGGGAAGATTTTTCGATAGCAGAGCTATTTGGCCTTTCAGCTATTCAGGACACCTTCAATCGCGCTTTCAATGAGTGGAAAGAAGATTACGAGTTTTTAACCGAGCTGGTATTGGTGCTTAACCATAAGATATGGCAATACCACGAGAAAAGACCGGAGTTTGCGGAACTCTACAATACCCTTTGGGAACAGGCCGACCAATATGCGATGGAGAACCTGAAAGACGACGAGCTAAGTTATTTCTTTGATGTGACGGATTAAATGTTGAAGTGTAGAGAAGCCGGCTTCGGTCGGTTTCTCTTCCGTGCATATCCCTTTTTATTAGCGTGGATTCCCGTTTTATAAATTCCTTATATCCCTTTTTATTATGCCTTTATCTACTCCGTACCTATCCCGAAAGCCCGTTATTTTTTCTACAAATTTCGATTGCCGTCTGTCCGTCCGGTCAAGGACCGCCTGCGCTTGCTGCCGGAAAATCTTCCTCGCCAATGCGTCGGCGAGCGTATTTTCCGCAGCCTCCTTGTCCGTATCGGCCGCCAATCCTGTAAGCAGAAAAATACTCAACCTTTCGGTACAGGATAGTACCAAAGGGAAAAGAAAAATCAACTTAAAAACGACAGAGATTATGAGTACAGTACATCAAACAACCCCAAATGGAAGAATGACAGACGATGACATTATGCAACGCGATTCACGGTTCAGGTATATGCTACTTTCCCGGCTTCAATCGGATTGCGAATATTACCTCAATTATGGGAACAGACATCCTAAATGCTTATGGGCAGGGAACGAAGAACGGCAAATTGATTTCATGATAAAACTGTATGACAGTTTCAGTGAAGACGAAAAACCGGAATGGCTGACGATGGACGAAATTATAGAATATAGCAAAAAGATGATAATAGTTAAAGAATAATACGTCAAAGTGTGATTCGGGAACAAAGGGTTATGTGAGTAAGCACAGCCCTTCCCGAACCACTTCAACAGTCAATCGCTGTAATAATTGACGGTATTGGTCCATCTTCCTGTTTTATAGTCCTGCCTTTTCTAATTTATTATTTCCCTTTTCTTACTCTTTGTAACCAACCAGACCCCGGCGAATACCAGCACGGCGGCCGTCAATTTTTGCAAGGAAAAGGTATCCTGCCCGATCGAGACGGCTATCCCGGAGGCCACGATAGGCTGCACGTAGTTGTACATACTGACGGTGGTCGGACGGATATATTTCAATGCCATCGGAATCAGCAGGAACGAAAGGAACGTGGCTCCGGTGAGCAGATAAAGGAGAGCGCACAACTCCATGCCGTCGAATGTTTCCCGATGGAAAACCGGAACCTCTTGTAAATGCCGCAGGCAGAACGGCGTCAATGCCAACGCCGAAAAAAGAAACATCCATTTCATGACCGTAACCGGTGAGTAGTGCAATGAGAGCGGCTTGTGGAAAATCCGCACTAATTTGGCCCTTCTTTTCCAATAGAACTTGGTCCTTGAAATCCACTCGAAATTGACCCGGTT
>NZ_JADMSV010000020.1:0-101480 GCF_015560935.1 Butyricimonas sp. BSD2780061689_150309_C8 | reverse complement strand
ATAAAATCACTATATTTGTGAATAAAATTTAATAATAATAATGGCATACCTGTAGAATTTTATGCACGTGTATAAAGGGATGATCTGGCTATTTCTGGGGAAAATTTAAAGGGGGGCAATTTAAGTTGGATTCTAGGGGTCAATTACATTGGAATTTCCAGTAATAAAGAGAATTGTTCCTGTTTCAATTTTTCCCGCAAGGTCTTGTAAGCGATTTTCATTTGTGTTTTTACCGTGTTGACCGAAATTCCTAACGAGTCAGCCACGTCCTTGTATTTCATATCTTCTAGAATCACCAGTTTAAAAACAACTTTACATTGCAAAGGTAAATTCTCAATCTCTCCCCACAAACGGTTCAATTCCGGCGTTTCAAATTCTACGACTTCTTCCGAAACCTTTAAATTTTGTTTCACATCCTCCAGATCAACACGTTCCCGTTTATTCTTCAAAAATGTAAAACAAGCATTACGCACGGCAACAAACAAATAACTATCAATAGACTCCCTCTCGTCTATCTGAGTACTTTTTTTCCAGATCTTTTCAAAAACTTCCTGCACAATGTCTTCCGCCACGTCAAACTGCACGACAAACGTGGCTGCAAAACGACACAGGTTTTTGTAGCGAGTTCTGAAAAGGTAATCAAAGGCAGCTTCTTTTCCTTCTTTTAGCTCTCTAGTCAATATTTCTATTTCATAATATTTCTGACTATTTTCCATCGTATTAGCTTAACAATACAAAATACTCCCTACTTAAAAACCACCTATCGCATCCATTAAATTGATTTTTCAAAAATAATAAAATCTAAAACAAAACTTCCTTTTTAACCTCACTTTTGTCTCTGATAATTTTTATTTATATGCGGGATAAAAGAGAAAAACGATCACGCAGAGAAAGCACGTGGGATATTTGGGGAACGTCGCTACTAACTGTTTCCCGGCCTAACAGGTAAAGTGAACCAGAAAGTACTTCCTTTGCCTTCCTCGGAAAGAACCCCGATCTCACCCCCCAGCTTACGGACAATTGTTTGGCAAATAGCCAACCCCAACCCCGTTCCGTTGGTAAAACTATCCAATTTGACAAAACGTTTGAAGATTTCAGCCTGTTTTTCTGACGGAATCCCTTTTCCCGTGTCTGAAACAAAGAAACGCAATCCATTCGCTTGCTCTTCATAACCAAAATGGATGTGTCCCTCGCTGGTAAATTTAAGCGCGTTATTCAGAAAATTCGAAATCACCTGCATCACCCGGTTCTTTTCCGTGTAAACAACACATTCATTCACATGGGAAGTGAAAGAAATATCAATACCGGGATGTTCCGCGATCTTCTGGCGATAACTCATTTCCAATCCCCGCAGCATCTCGTTTATATCGACCATATCATAAATAAATTCCAACGTTCCCGCCTCAATCTTTGACAAATCCAGAATATCACTAATCAACTGTAACAGTAACTCATTATTTCGATTAATAATAGCCATGTACTCCTCTTTATCCTTCGGATCATCCGTGTTAACCAGTAATTCACTGAATCCCACGATAGCATTCAACGGAGTACGAATCTCGTGACTCATGTTAGAGAGGAACATTGACTTCAATCGATCGGACATCTCTGCCGCTTCCTTCGCCCGTTTCCATTCATTAGCAACCCGGGTGCGTTCGGAAACATCCTCGTATTTCAACACAACTCCCCGAATCTGCCTCTCGTTCTTTATATCATAAACAGGCGTGGCCGTGATCTCCACCGTAAACCCGTCATCAAAAGTAACTTCCTTCATTTCCCGTTTTCCCGTCTCCAACGCCTTCTGCATCACACAACCCGGGCAAGGAGAATCCCGATGCATTACACTTTTGTAGCAACACAACCCGGCTTTATACCTACCGGCTAGCGGATGCTCGGAATACTGGGCCAAGTTCTCCCACTCGATCATGTAATCCGGGTGAAGATATACTAATCCATTATTTGAATGATCAAGAATAAGCTGGTTGATCTCCTGAATCTTCTCCACATTTTGTTTCGCTTCCATCAAGGTTTTCTCGTATAGCTTACTCTCGGTTATATTTCGTAACGTCCCGACAACCCGCAGAGGTTTTCCTGCAATATCCTTTTTCTCAACCGTCAAATACAAATCATAGTAATCTTCATATAGCCCCAAAACATCATAACGAATCTCCCGATGCAAATTATCTATTTTCCCGGCCTTTATATCCGCAAAAAGCTGAGACATAACTTCCCGGTCATCCGGATGCATATTACCGACAGCCTCTAACGAGGACTGACCATCCCGTTCTTTACAAAAACCTTTATTTCCAACCTTAAATTCAGGATATTTAAACCGGATTAAGTCTTCTTCCAAATCCCAAACCATCGGAACCGTGTTCGTAACCGAGAAAGCCATCCGCAATTGCTGATTCACCTCTTGAAGTTGCTCTTGTATACGAATAAGATCTGTTATATCCCAGCGAGTAGCCAGCAACCAATGATGCACATCATTGGATACCACATTTTTATTCACGATAGAAACGTGTCTCCCGCCGTCAGGAGTCTCGTACACTTCTTGCACTTGATAAGAATTTCCTTCTTCAATAATTTTAAAATCAACATCCCGGTAATGCTCGCCTCGTTCCTTTCCATATACCTCTATATCAGTCTTACCGATAATTTCTTCCCGAGAGTATCCACCCTGTAACTCACACTGCTTATTCCAGAAAACATACTTCAAATCATCATCTATATCCTTTATGATCAGAGGCATTGGCATATTGTCCAGCACCGCATTCAACAATCGCTGATTCTGTTTTATCGCGACCTCGTTCTTTTTTCGTCCCGTAATATCCCGTTCAAAACAAGCCACCAAATTTTCCTGTACACGCTTGAACCGCCCCTCGTAATAGGTTATCTTACCATGAACCGACACGGTATACTCCACCTCGTACACTTTATCCGAAATCAACGCTTCCCGCAAATTGGATATCACGATGTCTACAAACGGGGGATCAACACAATCCTTCAAATTCCGACCAATCAATGCCTCCACCGGTAAAGAAAGTTTCACAGGATCTGCATTATAAATTTTTTGTATATTAAACTGGTTATCTACCATGAAAATCATGTCGGGGACAGAGGCAATAACCTTTTCTGCCATAATACTTTCCATATTCTCTCGTGAAATAGAGATTTTTCTCCTACGAGAAAAAAAGAACACAAGGTTTCCTAGAATCACTACTCCGGCAATAATATATCCCCACATGACAATATGATTTAATTTTTACGCAATATATCGCAAATATAACAATAATAAATCACCAAACAATCCCTTCATCGGGCTATAGCCGAAATAAAAAAACCGTGCTGATAACAGCACGGCTCCCTAGGTACAAATTAAAACTTAAACTTATTCACTTAAATATGCACGTAGCATCCATAAATTCTTTTCTTGCTCGGAAATGTAAGGATTAATCATATCTTGAGTTCCATCATCACCGATTTCTGCGGCCAAAGCCAATATTTCACGTTCTTTCCTGATCAATATCCCCAAATTCCCCACAATCTCCTTCACACAACGATTCCCGTCGGAAACCCCTGTTACCTCTTTAATCTCAGCCTGTTTCATGTAAGCGGAATACGAATGTAACGGGGTACCCTCCAACGTAAGCACGCGTTCAGCAATCTCGTCCACCTTCTCGATAGCATCATTATAGTACTCTTCAAACTTAGCATGTAACTCGAAGAAGTTACTTCCTTTCACGTTCCAGTGGAATCCTCTCAAATTCTGGTAAAATATTTGGTAATTTGCCAACAAATCATTCAAATGGTTTACTAACTCTTTTGATTTCTCTTTGTCTAATCCGATTAAATTTAGTGTTTTCATATTATTTGATTTTTATTTATTACTATTCTCCTTATTTTTCTGATACAAATATAGAATATATAATAATATAAATCAAATTGATTGTTTTTATAAATAGATTTAATAAATTTATAAATAATGATTTACAGCATATTACAATTCCAAAATACCACAATTTCATTAAAAAAAATATCTCTTCGTCTTCAAGTTTACCAGTAACTTCATTTTTTTCGAAAAAAATCTGTCAATCTTTTGCAGAGTTCAAAAATTGCACTACATTTGCATCCGCAATCAAGCAACACGGGCGCTTAGCTCAGCTGGTTCAGAGCATCTGGTTTACACCCAGAGGGTCGGGGGTTCGAATCCCTCAGCGCCCACGGAACAAACGCCAAAAGGCGATAAAAAAATGCCAAAGTCTTGTAAATCATCGGGTTTACAAGACTTTTTTCTTTCATCCCCGCCAATTTTTGACTGAATAATGCCCATTTGCACGTGGAGAAAGTAACTTAAAAGTAACCCCGGCATTTTTTGCTAGAATGAGGTTACTCTTTGGCAAAAAGCTGTCATGAGATAGTGTTTCAAAAAGTGTGTAAATTCCGAATTGATTATTTTTGTAATGCAATTTTCAAAAATGAATTATTATGGAATTTACACATGAACAAATCTCGGAAATAATTTCCGAAATCACAAACGGGGAACTAGGTTTACAAGGCTTGGTCAAACAAGGTTTAGAGAGTTTAATGTTATCGGAACGTGATCTTCATAACGAGACACGTGGTGACGTGAGTAACGGTTTTCGTGGTCGTCGAGTATGTCATGGCGGTAAGGTCTTCGAACTTCAAACCGGGTGTAATTTCTCCCACGTTTCTATACGACTCCACGAGAGGGATTGTACCCCAAAAAGTCGAACACGAACTTTTCAAGGGTACAACATTTTGAACTTCTTTTCTATCGTCTATCGTTAATACAAGAAATACTATTCCCAAGACATCGTATCTACAGCAACTCGTTCTTTAATAATCTTCGTATTCAAATAAAGAAAGATAAGGCGAGGATTGGATTCACGTGCCACGAGACTCAACGTATCGGGACTTAAAAGATCGATCTTTTCCTTCGTCTCGTAAACCTCTTTTTTCCCATCTTCCTCAAGGCTAAAACCTTTTATCAATAAATAACCATCTTGAATACTCCATGTTTTCAGATCCAACGAAGGAATATTAATCGCTTCACATACTCCCCCTTTTTTGAAATGAAAACCTTTCAGCTCTCCTGTCGACTCGTAAGTATAAGGATTACACCATTCTCCAACAATTTTCTTTTCCATCTCTTTTTGCGGATCACTGCCACAAGCTAAACATAACAAGATTAAACCTATACAAAACAAATTTTTCATACTATTCTAAATTAAAATTACTATTTCAAAAATCATTTTACCAAATCATACTTTTGATCTATTCCACGCTCGTTAGCGTGAATCCCTTCCCTCATCCATCGGGGTTCGGGATCTCCTTTTAAATAATGATCAAAGAATTGTTGTAAACGAATTGTCCAATCCACCTCTGCAGCTTTGTTGAATAAGAAATGGCGTTCTCCCTTATAATTTAGCAACCAAGCAGGCTTCTGTAAACGTCGCATGGCAAGGAATAAATTCAATCCTTCAGCATAGGGGACAGCCTCATCCCCGTCACAATGAAAAATCAATAATGGAGTCTGTATCTTATCCGCATTCAAAATGGGCGAGTGACGAAGATACATTTCTTTGTCCTCCCACAAAGATTTACCCAAACGGCTTTGCGTTTCCTCATACATGAACATTCGAGGCATCCCGCTTCCCGTACGAATTCCTGTATAGGCAGAAACCATGCTGGACACGGCTGCCCCCGGACTGGCACAGGCAAACATATTTGTACGAGTCACCAAGTAAGCCACTTGATAACCGGACCAACTATGCCCTTGTATCCCGATTCTATCCTTATCAGCTATTCCCCGGTCAATAAGCATTTCAGTGCCACTAACGACAGCATTATAGCTACTCTCACCCGGAGCGCCCACTGTAAAATGGATATCCGGCATGAATACCACATAACCATTGCTCACGTAAGAAATCACGTTAAGCATACCACTACACCAAAACGGTACGATATAGTTATGCAAAGTCTCCGTGTGTGTTTCGTAAAAATTCACGATAACCGGATAACGTTTCGATGGGTCGTAATCCTCCGGCAAATATAGTAGTCCCCGATTTCTTTTTCCTTCGAAGTTTGTCCATTCGACCAACTTCACCGATCCCCAAAAATAATTCTCCTGTTGCGGATTAGTATTTGTTATCTTTACCGGGCGAGTAAATGCCAAATCACTCCACCACAAATCCCGAAATTCCGTGTACCCCTGCCGAGTAAATATACAGTATTTCTGATTTTCTGATTTTTGATTCACCGTGACTGAATAAGGACCTTCCATCAATTTTTTCAATTTCCCATTAGACTGGAAGTGATAAATTCCTTCATCCCGATTTTCTAAATTCACGGAAGTCATCAGAAATCCATTTTCGAAATCAATAATTTTATCCCCATAATCATCTTTTAACCAACGGAATTGCCGATTTGTAGCCCTTCCATAACCGCCTGTCAACGAATAAACAGGCTTTTCCCCCGCCAAATCTATTACCCACATATCATAGCGGTCATACAGCACAACCCGATTACCATCTTTCGACCATCCCGCAATGCCGTATGCTTCCGCTGGTTTCGGCAAATCATGTAATTCATTGTGGACAGGATAGCCTATCTCTTTCGAGAGATCTACCCGTTGACAGGTCCTCGGATCAATTTTATACCAGACTTTTTCCAAAGCATTATACCATAATGCATATTTACCGTTCGGACTCCATTCCGGTTCCGTGTAGGAATTTCGCTCAAAGAGAATAGTTTTTCCCGTATTTAGGTCAATCAGATAAATATCCGCATTAATATCATTTTTCCAGTCCGAAAAACGTCTGTAAGGAGTTTTGTCCAATGCAAAAGCATAGTCGTACTTATTTCCTTCTGGCAAAATCAATTTTTCCATATTCTGACTCGTCACCCGGCAACAAATTTTTGTATCCAAATTATAGGCGAGTCTCACGTTACTGGACCTATAATTTCCTTCTCTTTGCTGCAAAGATGAAATCTCATCATTCCAAGTCCATAATTCTAGCTCGAAACGAGTATCTTTTTTTTCCCGTTTTTTCTCCGGTACCGGCAAAATCGTATCCCCATCCAAGATAACACGCTTTCCGTCATTGGATAAACGATAAGCCCTACTTCGCCAAACATAATTTTTCGGGAATTGCACATCATCCCAATCCACCAAAAGCCGACACTCTCCCTTCGGGATAGAAAAAGAATAAAAAAGATCGGGATTATTCATTTTTGATGTATCCGAGGCCACCGTGAACGTTCCTCCCAATTGATCATGTGCTAATGAATAATCTTTTAATAAAAGTTTCTTATCAGAAAAAATAACAACAGATTTTCCTTTCAAGGGACGATAGCACAAAGATTTGTACTCTCCATGATTTTTGATATAAACCATTGCTTTATGCCCCCTCAACAGCGTGCAATTTTCCACACTATCCATCACGATAGAGTCGCAGTTCCCAATATTCCTAATGACAAATCGCCTGTATTTCGGGGATTTTTTATCTATCGGGTAAGAATACGTGATCAACTCCGAAGTATTATATTCGTTAAAATCATATTCCCGGTCCCAATATATCTTTTTCATATCCCGCAAACGCAACAAAAAGGTCGAATCGCAAGCACAGGAATCCGCCTCTGGAGCCGTTACCGTATAGCGCAACCATTTCCCGTTTGCGAAAAATGAAGGTCTAACCACGTGTTGCAGTTCCACCTTGATATTTTTTTCCGGGTTATACAGATAAGTCACCCGAGGTAATGTATCATATTTTGAGTCAATATGTACGAAATGATAAGTCACCCATTTCCCATCTTCCGAAATATTAGGAGCATCTACCCTTCGCCATAACTTATATGCCGCTGTATCCAAAGCTCTTTTTTGAGACCATCCTACATTACCGGAGAATACCAACAAAAAAATTATTACAAATTTCATCATATACTATTTCATTAAAAAGATTATTAACTCCTTGACCGATTCATGTTTTTCCCTTTTCCAGATTATTGCCATAGAAGAAGGAGCAAAAACTTCCTGCACGAGCAAAAAGTTCATGAAAACAATGACTAAATTTTAGCCTCACAATAAAATATCTTGTGTTTTACATTTAAATATACAATACGAATTTATCTCTTCATAAAATAATCCAAATCTGTCTGATAATCGGCAGACGAATCCCCTAAAAGAAACCGGGCAAAATGATGCCATAATTTCCGTTCATAAAAATATTCCGCCATACCCCGGTATCCATGTCTATTACCGGGTAATACCAGCATATCAAAATCCTTTCCCGCTTTAATAAGGGCATCTGCCATTTTCATCGTATGTGCAGGATGAACCGTATTATCCATATCTCCTGTCACAAGCAACAAACCTCCTTTATAATTCTTAGCCAAATCCATATTTGTTTTGCTGGACGTGTAATATGTAATTTCCTCATGCTCATTACCAAGAGAATCTTTCACCATTTTTTTACGTTCCTGCACGCCATAATGAATCTCGACCCATCCTTTATTATACATGTTATTATCATGATTACCAGCAGACGCAACAGCTGCCGAATAAAAATCAGGATACGTACAAATGGCTGCAGCTGCCATAAAACCTCCCCCGGAGTGACCATAAATACCAACTTTCTTCCGGTTAATAAAAGAATAACGATCAGCCAACTGCTCTATCACGTACTTATCGTCAGCCAAAGGATAATCCCGTTGATTGCCATACCCGAAAGTATGATAATATTTGCCTCGCATGGGAGAACATCCCCGGTGTCCCACGGTGATAACAATAAAACCAAGTTGTGCCAATCGGGTATTCAACTCGTCATTGATGGTAAAACGTGTCGGGACATACTCGAAAAATGGTCCGGGATACACGCAGGAAATAATCGGATACAATTTTGTAGAATCAAAATCCGCAGGTTTCCACATCACCCCGTACAAATCGGTAACCCCATCAGCAGCTTTCACCGAAAAACGC
Source organism: Butyricimonas sp. BSD2780061689_150309_C8 (assembly GCF_015560935.1). Taxonomy (NCBI): domain Bacteria; kingdom Pseudomonadati; phylum Bacteroidota; class Bacteroidia; order Bacteroidales; family Odoribacteraceae; genus Butyricimonas; species Butyricimonas sp. BSD2780061689_150309_C8. The sequence goes on along the minus strand of NZ_JADMSV010000020.1, from coordinate 92,479 downwards.
TCCGGAGCCCGCCATCCCATCTCGTACAAGCGATCCAAATCCGGGTCCTCCAGCGTCATGATAATTTTCCCTTTCCGATTTCGAACAACGTTTTTCGGTTCCATATCCACCCGTGAATATCCATCCACGTAATAATCGCAAGAAGGAGATAACGTTATATTATGAGTCGCATTTTCCGGAGTTAAACAAGTCAATGCATTCTCCTTGTCCAAATCTGCCCGATACAAGATATAGTAATAAGGATCCACCCCCTCCTTCCGTCCATACGCATAGAAATATATCTGACGGCGAACCGTATCCACTTGTAGCAAAGGACTAGCAACCCAAGCTCCCGAGGTAACCTGATTTTTCAAATTTCCATCCTTGTCGTACAAATAATAGTGCCCCCAACCACTACGTTCCGAACGGAATAATATCTCATTTCCGTCATTCAAGAAAGTAATACTCCTCATCTGATAATCCAAATAAGGTTTATTTTTCTCATGGATAAGCGATTTTACCTCCCCGGTCTCCACGTTCACCATACAAATATCTGCTTCATCCCACGTGCGCTTATACCTCTGAAGATAAAGACGTTTCCCGTCATTACTGCTATAAACAACATCTACATATTGATCCGGCCAGCGATTAATATCAATCTCCCGCACTTGCCGTGTATCGGCATCCCCGATAATCAGGCTATATTGAATAACATGTTTATCACCTGCCATCTCGTATTTATAGGTCTCCAACTTAGGACGAGGTTCTGCAAGTACATCCACCACCCACATATCGTTCACTTTACGAGAATCCTCTCGCAAAGCATAAAATTTATTCCCCCTTTTAAACCACTTAGCTTCACAAAGGAAACGCCCATCCAATTCCCCTTCATCTTCCCGGTTCAATGAATAATTCTTCTCGCCATCAAACGTAAGCTGCACTTCTGTCGTATCCTTACCTTTCGCCGGATTACCCACCAAATACAAATTATGACGTTTGGCAAACAACATATAAGCACTATCCGCAGAATAATACATCCAATAAGGATCTGACGTAAATTGTTTTTTCGCTTTCCAAAGCTTCAACTCCTTCGTCCGAATATTATAAGTATAATCCTGACGATCAAGATAAAATTTAAACGTTTCCTCATCCAAGAACTTCACCTCGATGTCAAAATTTCTATGATTGTAAGGCTTTCTCGTCATCTCACTCACCTTAGACACCAGCTCAGCATTATCGAACAACAACCTCTTCTCTTTCCGTTTCGGATCCACCCAATAATATTTCTTCCCTTCTCCTGTTTGAAAAGAGTAGTAAAAACAATCACTCCCTTTTATAAAAGTTGGTCTTATAAGCAATGTATTCTTTGAGATCGGAGCTTGCGTAATTTCCCGCATACGTTCCGCCAATTCGTAATTTGCCTTTTGTTGTGCAAAACTCGTAACATGAAAGGCGATGAATCCCAATAAAATAATTATCCTATTCATTTTCTATGTCCTAATTTCCAATTGAACTTTTGTAATCCGCAGAAGAATCTCCCAACAAATATTTTGCAAAATGAGCCCACAACTTCCGTTCAAAGAATAGCTCTGCGGCCCCGGAAAATCCATGATCCTGTCCCGGCAAAACCAACATATCGAAATTCTTCCCAGCTTTTATCAAAGCATCTGCCATACGGTAAGTATGCGCCGGATGTACATTGTCATCCATATCACCTGTGACAAGCAACAAACCGCCTTTATAATTCTTTGCCAAATCAATATTGGTATTCACCCGGAACTTATACGTGTACTCCGTACGATCTCCATTCACGCTATCCGTGATCACCTTCTTTTCCTCTGTCGCACCATTATGTGTTTCGGTAAACCATTTGTTATAAATGTAGTTATCATGATTACCGGCAGCTGCAACAGCTGCTTTATAAAAGTCAGGATACGTGCAGATGGCTGCCGTCGACATAAAACCACCTCCCGAATGTCCAAAAATCCCCACTCGCGTAGCATCAATATAAGAATAGCGATCGACCAATTGCTCGATAGCATATTTATCATCCGCCAAAGGATAGTCTCGCAAGTTTCCAAAACCATAGGTATGGTAATATTTTCCCCGCATTGGTGAACCTCCCCGGTGTCCTACGGCAATAACAATGAATCCAAGTTGTGCCAATTGAGTATTACGACCATGAATAAAATCAAACTGAGTTGGCACATACTCGTAAAAAGGACCCGGATAAACGGAAGATATTATGGGATAATGTTTCGTGGAATCAAAATCAAATGGCTTCCACATCACGCCGTACAAATCCGTAACGCCATCTGCCGCTTTTACTTTAAAACGTTCCGGAGCTTTCCACCCCATCTCTTGCATTCGGGAAATATCGGCCTTCTCCAAATCCATGATCTTTTTCCCATGCTTGTTACGCAGAACTACGTGAGGTTCCAAATCTACCCGTTGATAAGTATCAATAAAATAATTAAACGTTTTAGACCAATCCACAGTATGAGTTACATTATCAAATGTCAGTTGCTCGACAGAATTTGGTTTATCCAAACTGGCTCTGCACAATGTATAGTAATACGGATCTATATTCTCATCCTTACCCAAGGCGTAAAAATAGAGCGCACGTCCTACCGTGTCAATCTCACATATCGGACCGGCCACCCAATCCCCGGAAGTAATTTCATTTTTCAAATTCCCCTCCCCGTCATATAAATAATAATGTCCCCAGCCGCTACGTTCAGAGCGGTACACGATATCCTTACCATCGTTTAGGATGGAGATACTCACCATCTTAAAATCCATAAACGGCTTGTCAACCTCATGAACCAACACCTTTACTTCCCCGGTAAGCACGTTTACAACACATAGTTCTTTTTCATTATACGCTCGGTTTGTCCGTTCAAAATAAATTCTTTCCGAATCTTTACTTGCATACAGCACTTCAAAATACTGATCCAGCCATCTGTCAATATTAAACTTGGTAATCTTCTTCGTTTCCACGTCTATCACCAACAACTCACTCTGCGATATTTCCTTATCGCCCGGCATATCATACTTGTAAGTTTTCAACGTGGGACGAGGTTGTGACAGGCTATTAATCAGATACAAGTCTTTCACCTTTCGAGCATCCTCTCTCACCGCATAGATTTTCTTTGAATCTTTAAACCATTCAGCAACAGCTTCTACCTCTTCATCGGATTCATCCATCTCTTTAGCAAAAGTAAAATTCTTTTCTGCATCAAAAGTTAATTGTACTTCCGTGGAATCCTGTCCCTTATTCTTGTTGCCCATCACGTACAAATTGTGATTTTTACAATACAAGATATATAAACTATCCGGAGAATACTTCATCCACGAAGCCCAACCGGACCATGGTTTCAAGGAATCAATCTTTTCCACTTTCCCGGTTTTGATCGTGTATTGATACTTCGCCTCATCAAACTCAAAGGTAAATGAACGTTCCTTCTTATCGAACTCGATAGAATGTAAGGATAAATCCTTTGAATTGTATGCCTTACGAGTTTCTCTACTTATCTGGGCCAATAAATCATCGTTATCAAACAACAATCGTTTTAGTTTCTTCGCCGGGTCCACGTAATAATATCTTTTCCCGTTACTATCCGAGAAAGAATACCAAAAACGATCGGAATTATTGATAAATTCAGGATGGATCGCCATGCTATTACCTGAAATTCCCACGATTTCATGTTTCTTATATCGTTCCGCCAACTCATAATTTGCCTTTTGTTGTCCGTTCGCCAACAAGGAACCGACAATCAACACCACGCATATTATTATCTTGTTCATCTTAATTCTCTATTTGCAATTCTACATCTTCCATCGTACTCTCGTCCCCTAACAAATATTTCGCAAAATGATACCACAATTTACGCTCAAAGAAAGCATCTGCCTTTCCCCCGAAACCATGCCCGTTACCCGGCAACACGATCATTTCGAAATTCTTCTTTGCCTTAATCAAAGCATCCACCATACGCAATGTATTAGCAGGATGCACATTTTTATCCATATCTCCTGACACCAACAACAAATGTCCTTTCAAACGTTTTACCAATTCCATATTCGTCGGGACCTTACATGAATAGGTGTACACCGTACTATCCTGCCCGTCTTTCCCTTTCACTGTCTTGACCGCTTCCTTCACCCCGTGATATATTTCAGACCATCCCCGGTTAAAAATATTATTATCATGATTTCCTGCGGAAGACACGGCTGCCGTGTAGAAATCCGGATACGTACAGAGTGCCGCAGTTGACATGAATCCACCCCCGGAATGACCGAAAATACCCACCTTGGAAAGATCAATATAAGCATATCGATCAGCTAACTGTTCGATGGCATACTTATCGTCTGCCAAAGGATAATCCCGTAATTTTCCATACCCGTAACGATGATAGAATTTACCCCGCATCGGGCTTCCTCCCCGATGTCCCATAGATACCACGATAAAACCGAGTTGAGCCAGCCTCATGTTATAACTATCATCCACACGGAAAGAAGTGTTCACGTACTCGAAAAACGGACCGGGATACACGGAAGAAATAATCGGGTATTTCTTGTTCGGGTCAAAATCAGCAGGTTTCCACATAATCCCATATATATCCGTCAAACCGTCAGCTGCCTTCACGGTAAAACGTTCGGGGGCTCTCCATCCCAATTCCTTCAAACGCCGGGTATCGGGTTTTGCCAATTCCATGATCACCTTTCCTTGATTATTCTTCAAAACAATTTTCGGTTCCATATCCACCCGTGAATAAGTATCCACAAAATAACGTTTAGAAGATAAGAATGAAACCCCATGTTGAGCATTCTCCGGTGTCAGCAAGGTAACCCCTTCTTTATCGATACTTGCCTTATAAAGCATATAATAGTAAGGATCAACCCCCTTCTCCCGTCCGAAACCATACAAATAAATAGTACGTCCCACGGTGTCGATAGCAGCCACCTGTCCGGCCACCCAAGGGCCTGAAGTTATAACATTCTTCAGACGTCCTTCTCCGTCATAATGATAATAATGTCCCCAGCCCGTGCGCTCCGAACGGAACAAAATATCTTTCCCGTCGTTCAATATTACCGTATTCTGCATATGATAATCCCGGTAAGGTTTGTCTACCTCGTGAATCAACTCCTTCACCTCCAATGTCTCCGGGTTTACCACGCAAATATCAACTTCATCCCATGTACGTTTAAAACGCTGAAAGAAAAGCTTGTCTCCTTTTTCTCCGGGTTGGAGAACCTGAATATACTGATCTGTCCATTTATCAGCCGAAACCCGATTGGCAGTTTTTTTCTCGATATCAATAATCCACAATTCGTACTGGCATAAATCCTTCTCTCCCGGCATCTCATACCGATACGTTTCCAACGTCGGACGCTTAGTCAAAGAATTAATAACAAACATATCTTTCAACTTTCGGCTATCTTCACGTACCACGTAAATATGTCTGGAATCCTTAAACCAACGAGCATTTGTTTCCGCTTCATCTTTTTGATCATCTTCCGGATCCCGGGCAAAGGAGTAATATTTTTCCCCGTCAGTTGTTAACTGAACTTCCGTGGTATCCACGCCTTTAGCTTTATTACCTCGTATATACAAGTTATGACCTTTCGCGTACAATATATATTTCCGATCCGGGGAAAAGCTCATCCAAGAATAAATCACTTCGTCATCCTCCTCTGAATGATCTTTTTTCTCCAAGGCCTGTACTTTCTTTGTCTTAAAGTCAAATTCATAACGACCATCCATAGAAAAGGTCATTTTGGTCAAATCTTTGGAAAATTCCATATTGGAGATTCTCAAATCCTTCTCATTATAGCCTTTCCGGGTAATCAGACTAACCCCCTGTGCAATATCCGTATTATTAAAAAGCAAACGTTTCTCCCCTTTTGCCGGATCGACAAAATAGAAATTCTTTCCCTCTTCTGTGGTGAACTCGAACCAGAACTTATCCGTATCGTTAATCTGTTTGGGAAACACGCTCATACTATACTTCCCGATTAAACTACCAAATGAAACATTCCGTAACTTTTCTGCCAATTTATAATTTGCTTTCTGCTGAGCTTCTCCCCCCAAAGTAAACAATAATAATGACAACAAAACCAATATCTTATTCATACAATTAAATGATTTACATACGATTAACTAGCAACACACTCGCTTTTACAAACAACAAAAGAGAACCCAAAGGGAGCATAGCTCCCTTTGAAATTCTATCGACTAAAACAACATGCTTAATACATACTAGATGCGCCCGGCTTATTTCCTTGACCAAACTTATATTCGATATCTACAATCTCCCCGAAGCCGTCTTTATGATACAACTCCACTAATTCCATTACCTCTAGTTCGCTATCATACTTTACTTCAAAAACATAAACCTCCCCGGATTTCAATGCTACCGCCAAATGAGCATTCACCGTACCATAGTATGAATCATAATCCTTCACGGCAAGACCTACAATTTCCGAATTGAAGTGCGGAAAAGAAGACAAATTAATTATTCTATTTTCCCAATAATCATAAAAGTGTAAGCGATCACTGGAAGCCACAAGCAACCATTCATGCCAAGGGAATAGAGCCATACATTTATAATCAACCATGATAGAAGCAGGTATTTGACCAGATTCACTACCTTCCTCCATCAAACGGAATTTATCATTTTCCTCCCGATAATCCAATTCATAATAATGCCATAAATACACACCATCTTGATCAAGAATTGAAAAATAGGCTGGCGGAGTATAATAATTTGCCTCGTTAGCCCAAGCATGAAAAATAAAATCTCCTTTTACCTCTTTTAAAAGATCATTCTCGTAATCCTCCCTAAACTCCGCACAAGCTCCCACATTATTCAAGGGACCTATCACATAATCGGTTGTATTATAAATACATTCTCCATCATTCACTATCCCGAAATACGTATTATTTTCGTCGATACCAACAATCAGATAATTATCTTCACCTTTATAATATGGCAATAACGTCTTCACCTTTTTCCCATTTAACGACGGATCTTTCAAATAGAATCCTGAATGCAGATCAATCGCAACGGAAAGATTAGCCATATAAATGTAATTATCAGAATTCAGAAGCCACTTCCCGTCAAATGTCAACACGGCATCCACTGGATCAAAACGATCCGGAATCCCATCAAAAAATTCATTTCTTGCATATCCCACCGGGGTCAATTCATTTCCGTCCAACTCCACCGGTCCGCTTTCCTGCAACACCATGACCTCATCTTCAACCTGCATCCCGATTGCTGTCGGATAGATGAAATTCTCAACCAACTTACGAGGCCCCCGCCCCAAACTCGGTACCACATTTATATTTTCTCCCACATAAACAACAGTATCCCGGGATACTTCCTTACCATCAACAATCTCGCTTATACTCTGCTTTTTTGACAGGATCATGGATAACTGGGATTCATTACCGGCAGACCTAGACAATATCATCCAACCGTTTTTCCATGAAGCAACCACACTTACGGTAAGCTCTTTCGTAAATGTAACATTCGTTTTATTATCAGTAGCACAAAACAACAAAGTAAATTTCCCGATCTGATCTGCCTTATAAGTATAGTTTAACTGATCTGACAATAAGGTCATTTCCTCTTCTTCACCCAAATACCAAGCATACGATGCATCTGGATTTAACGTATCAATAGAAAATCGAACCTTCGGCTCAAGCAATATCTCTTCACCGGGATATAACGTGTAACTACCAGCGACATTACTTACTCCATTACGATCCCAATTTTCAAAGTCATTCAAATCCTTGTAGTCATAGTTGCTCTTATCATCCAAGCAAGCCATGACTGACAACAGAATAAAAATATATATCAAACTTTTTTTCATACTCTATCCATTTTTACCCAACTGCGGGAATAACTATTTTATTACCATTCTCGTCTTTTAATGGAACTTTGCCATTAGCGATATTCTCGGGATCATTATTAAATTCCTCTACTCGACGTTTCAATCGTAAGGAATACTTTTTCAACACCAATTTATTTTGGCCGTCAAACTCCACCCCATCCTTTGCTAATTCCTCCAAAAACATCGTGTATTTTGTTTCCGAATATTCACCTAAATAAATCTGTTCCGCAATGTTATAAAAATTCTCCGGTCCACCGTAACCGCCATCCCACACGGTCCACCAAACAGGACGAACTAACTTCGAAGAAACCAAGAATATGGCACGACTGTAATTAACCTCTCCCTCTTTCACAAATTCCGTTTCGTCCACTTTCAACATCAACCGACACATTTTCTCTTTCAGTATATCACCATCCAACAACACGATTTCAATCGTGTCCTGCAATTGCCCTGCCGGAAAAACACATTTCTCCGGCAATATATATAAATCGGAAGGTAGCGTAGTAAAATTTTCGTCTGCAGACACCGTGTATTCTTGATCCTCTCTCGCCCAAACACCGTCGCATTTCATCGGTATCTTCACGTGAATCTCTCCACTAGGGTAAGCTTTAAATGAATACGTTGTACTATCTTTCGTTGCATCTGTAGCAAAATATACATAAAGTGTATTATCGGAATATTCCATGATTCCTTTCTCGCTACAAGCAACCAACATGCACATCCATGCAAATAAAAACAATATATTTTTTTTCATAATCATCACAAATTAGTTTCAACATCCGGAAGTGGTACCACAAATACATTCTCAGAAGCAACAACAAAACCTCCGTTTTCCTTCGGAATATTCTTATTCAAACGTTTATAAAGAAAATACGTCTGTCCTTCTCCTATCCATTCCCGACGCATATCATTAATCAACAAATCCATAAATTCATCAGATTGGGCATTCGTAATTTCTTGTACGGTCACATCCGTCTTTTTCAATCCACGTTGCCCTTTTATATACGATAAGTAAGATTTAGCCTTCGTCAATCCTTCCGCTCCCCGCTTACACAAGATCTCTGCAGCAATATAGTACACCTCACTCATCCGAATAAAAGGTACGATATGTTCAGAAACCTCTATTACCCCAGCCGTTGCTCCTGAAGTCGATGCATCGTATTTCATAAATCGATAATAGCTATGTTCATTGTCCATATCTTCGATCCAATACTTGAAACGATAATCATTGCTTGTCATTATAGTCCCGTTATCCCCTTTGGAAGTTGTCAGATCTTTACCAAAATAATTCTTTTCTACTTCCAAGATTGATAAATACTTGGCATTTTTTTCATTTTCCATATTATTGATCTCCTTATTATAATCCAACAGATCAATAACATGTAACCCGAATATCACGTCGGAATAACACTTCCGATCTCCGTAATAAAATCTATCTGCTAAAGCAAAGGCTCCTTTTTGGGCAGCAAAAGTCATCACCTCCTCTGCTTGTTTCAGAGCCTCTTCTTCTTTCTGTGCATACAGATACACGCGAGCTAACAAAGCGGTAGTTGCCCAGTAATTAAGATGAAATCCCCGACGTATTAAAAACATAGTCTCACCGGATCCTGCAGTTTCAAAATTGTCCGACCGCCTAAAGGATTTCGCTGTATCGAATTTCCATAATAATTGCTTTGCGTCGATCAGATCCTTGGCTATCAACTCCAAACACTCATTCACCGTTTTGGGATTAGAAATATAGGACGGGTAAGTATTTACATAAGGGATAAACTTACGGTCACCCAGATTCGTAGAGGGAGCGGGAGCAAATAAACGCAGCATATCGAATTGTATAAATGCCCGCAATGCCAAGGCCTCACCCCAGATCATAGCTTTCTCCTTTTCTTTCCAACTAAATATTTCGGGATCGGCATGTTCTATCTGTTGTATGATATTATTACAATTAGCCACCACATTATAAGCCTCTGTCCAAATGGAAGATAGCACAGGTTTAAAGGCATAATGGTCCCATGCATATTCATCGGCACCAAACTGCATCTCGTTTACACCAGCGGCTTTTCCATAATTATACACCTGCCCCAATGCATCCACGATCCCCCAAGTTAAATGTTTTCCGTATAAATTCCTTGACTCCATGGTAAAGTAAACACCATTTAAAGCATGCCGGAAACCTGTACCCGTGGAAAACAACTTCTCTTCACTAATCTCATCTTCCGGTTCCACATTCAACCATTCATTACATGATGACATAAAGAACGGTAAAACAAAAATTAAATACAATAATTTATTTCTCATATTCTTGACTTACTAAAAAGTTGCACGTAAAGAAAAGTTCACCGTTCTGGCGAATGGATAGCTCGTTCCTCGCTCCTGCTTGATGGAAGACAAACGGAACAACTCGCTCGTACTTACTTCCAAGCGCAGTGTCTTCAAGTATATTTTCCGAAGCCATAGCGGATCAAAATCATAGCTCAATGTCAATGCATCCAGAGACAAAACATTCTCATCCTGCACGAATCGGGAAGTAGGCAAGGTAACACTGTTCATGTCTTTTATATCCTTCAAGGGAGCGATATCGCCCGGTTTTTCCCAACGCTGTGTCAGCACGCGCTTATCAACATTACTTCCTTGAATATCCGCATTCTCGACATTCATGATCAAGGTCTCATTGTACGTCTGTTTTCCCCATTCATAACCAAAAGAAGCAAACAACGAGAAATTCTTGTAAGTAACATTTAAACCAAAAGATCCACTGGCCTCTGGCTCCGAATCCCCAAGCACGATTTCTTCAGTTGCTTTCCATTTGTGACTGGCCTGCCCATTTCGATAGAGATATAATTCTTTACCGTTTGAGGGATCAATTCCCAATGAACGCACGCCATAGATTGCTGTTAACGAAGCTCCTTCCTCGTATTTCATGATCGGTTTGATAAAATCCGAGTATGTTTTATTGGCCTTAACCCATGACGAATTTGATGTTTGATCTTCTTCCGCAAGTTCATAATAATCATCTACTTGAGAATTATAAGCTTTCAACGCATCTGAAATTTTCAGAATTTCATTCCTATTGTGATTCAGATTACCCCACAAGGCAACATTCCAATCCTTGTTTTTCATTACATCGAAACGGAACTGGATATCGAATCCCTTGTTCAACGTTTCACCCAAATTACTCTTGTAAGAAGAGAAACCGGCAGATCCCGGCAAAGTTACATCCGTGATCAAATCTACCGTTTTATTGTAATAGTAATCAAAAATCAAAGAAATCCGACTATTCCAAAATTCCATATCCGTACCGACATTCAATTTATTCGTTGTCTCCCATTTCAGATCCCTATTTCCCAATGCCTTCAAACCAACTCCAAACCCGGCAACATACCAACGATCAAACGTCCGATAAACCGTTCTGGCACTATAAGACGGGAAATTCACCTTACCGGTTTGCCCGTAAGAAGCTCGAAATTTCATGCGATTGATCACCTTACTACCATGCAAAAAAGCATAGTTATGCAAATTGACACCCGCTCCAAACGACCAGAATGGAGCCCACTTTTGATCCAGACCGAACTCGGATGAACCGTCAAAACGCACGGACACATCTGCCAAATAAATGTCATTCCAAGTATAATTCGCTAAAAACAAAAAACCGGCCAGTCGACTAGTACTCTGAGATTTTGAGGGTTTATCCTTGATCTCCGCGGCATAATTAGGAGAATGATACTCCCCGGAAGGAAATCCCCGGTAATGACTGGAAGTACTTTCAGATTCACGAGATGTAGCATTAACTACCGCTGAAGCATTTAGAGCGTGCGCACCAAATGATTTTGATACATATACACCAACTTGAGCGTCCCAATTCGTAGATTCTCCCTTCGTCAAATAGAGATCCCCCTCCAATTCTTCTTCTTTCTGAATTTTCGCCGTCGTGTTGGAAGAAAGAGGATCAATAAAACGTTCTTTTTTAGTAAATTCTTTCGTTATGGCAATCTGACCTTTTAAATGCAAATAATTCGTGAGGAACCATTGAGCCATCAATCGGTCGATAAACACATCCCCTTTCTCGTATTCAAAATTATTTAAACGAGCTTCATACAAAGGATTATTTACACGATAATCCGTATGAGTCCGTTTTGAAAATTCCAATTCTCCTGAAATCAACGTCCCATTCTTGTCATAAGGACGATCGTAAGGTTGCAAATGAGCATAATCAGAGAAATCGCCATAAGGAGATTCTTGAGCCTTGGTATAATTATACTCGATATAATTCACTACCTGCAAATTCTTAAGTCGATAATCCACGTGAAAACCCACGTTCATGACATCTCGGTAAGAATCTTTCATCACACCATTATTCTTGTTATAAGAAAGATCAAGGCCATAACGCAGATCCGCATTACCCCCCTCTATCGAAAAACTATGCTTATGATTAACGGCATTACGTAAAGGAATAGATAGCCAGTCCGTGTCCACCCCTTCCTTTACACGCAATAGTCGCTCGTTATAAGCATCCAAAGCCTGTTTCCAAGTCATATAATATTGCGGAGTGTAAATTCCGGCTTTTTGCTCTATTTCCAATTTCTCTTTTGCATCAGCCAAATTATAATCCGAAAGATCAGGCATAGAAACCGAACCTGTCAGACTGTACGAAATAGTCACCTCTCCCGGTTTCGGAGCGACAGTAGTAATCACTACAACCCCATTGGCAGCCCGGGAACCATACATCGCCGTGGCTGAAGCATCTTTCAATATCTGGATATTTTCAATCCTCATCGGATCCATATCATACACTTTCTGCACGCTCACCTCGAAACCGTCCATGATAAAAACAGGAAGATTCGGGTTATTCTTCAAAGAAGACTTGGATAACGCATCTTTATCCAATTCTTTCACCCCGATACCGGAACGTCCGCGTATATATATTTCAGGAATAGCATTCGGATCCGATCCCCACTTATTGTTTTGTTGTATACGGAATGACGGATCAAACGTCGATAGTGCTTGAATCACGTTCGTGGCAGATGCCTTCAATAAATCTTCCCGTTTCACGGAAATAGAACTACCGGTAAAACTCTCTTTTCTGATATTGCTATACCCTGTCACGACCACCTCGTCCATCTCTTTCACGTCATCCTTCATCGTGATCACCAGCTCTTTTTCATCATTTTTTCGATCATTACTCAATTGGTGATTAACAGTTTCCATTCCAATAAACGAAAATACCAGAATTGTACTATCCAGCTTCGGGATCTCAATTTTAAACTTTCCGTCTATATCCGTTATCACGCCCAATTTAGTTCCCTTGATTAATATGGTAACTCCCGGTAACGGCATTCCCTTCGTATCAATTACCTTACCTTTAATTTGGCGGGATTGTTCTTGTTTTTTCTCGTCTTTCACTTGAGTAATGATAATCACATCATTCTGAATCACGTAGGATAAACGTGTATCTTTAAACAAAACTTTCAATACTTCGTCCAAAGTCGCATCCTTCACGTTCACATCACGTCTCCCATACTTCAATACCTCCTCCATCTGATACAAAAAACGATACCCTGTCTTCTGACTCATGTCCGTGATAGCCTCGTCAATCGTAACATCTTTCAAATTTAACGTCAATCTTATCACTTGAGAGGCCGCCTCGGCCTGTAAGAAAAAGACTGACACAAACAGAAAAAGAAGGCTGCGTTTTAAAATAAATCGCATCTTTTTTAATCTTTGAACTCCTTCAAAGACTTCGATTCCGTTTTTTTTCATACTTTTACATGCTTAATGATTAATAATTCTGTTTTTAATCGTTATTTAGACTCACTCACGAGCAGAAAATAGTGCCAATGTTTTCTGCTCTTTTTTATTTAGATTCATCATTCTTCAATTTTACGCACGAATACCGTCCTATCCTTTACCTCGAAATGTACCCGGGTTGCCAACTCCAACATTCTCAATATTTCCGTGAAATCCTCATACCGGGCCAACTCTCCAGAAAAATGATACTCTTTCACTTCCGGATTCTCCCAAAATATATCAATATTGTACCAACGCGCCAAACGGGTCATGATATTCTCCAGCGAATGATTCAACAACATGAATCTCCCCTCTTTCCATGCAGAATAACTACTGGCATCAACTTTACGAACGGTGAATTTTCCCTCATCATAAACAGCTTGCTCATCCGGACGAAGTCTTACACCCTGCTTGCCATTAAATACCCGTACTGCTCCCTCGTTCAAAGTCGTTTCCACGAAAGCATCATCCGGATAAGCCTGCAAATTAAATTGTGTTCCCAAAACTTCCACCGACATCTTATCGTTTGCATTCACAACAAAAGGACGTGAAGCATCTTTAGTAACTACGAAAAAAGCTTCTCCTCGTAAAAAGACATCACGTTTCCCCTTACCAAATTTCACCGGGAAACGAATTTCTGAATCAGAATTCAGAAAGACCTCCGTGTTATCGGACAAAAACAATTTATACTCCCCACCCCGAGGTACTCGAATCGTATTGTATTCTAACACATCTTCTTTCCCTGCCCCTTCATTCTCCTTGTAAGACACTTGAACTCCATCGTTCTTGGCAACCATTCCCCCTCCCAACGTGATCAACTGTACAGAACTATCCTGCAGAACAATCTCATCCCCCCGGGAAGTCACTAAAATAGCTTTAGCTCCCCCCATCTCCACATGAGCCGCCACCTCTACTTGTTTCACCTTCGGCTTTTTATTGAAACCCCAGTACAATCCTATTCCTACAAGCAATATCACAGAAGCTGCCACACCAATCTGCCAAGAAGAGAATAAAGATCTACGCTTTCTTTGTCCGGCTAATTGTTCTTTCAAGGCATCCCACGTATGTTCTACATCTAAACGCTTCGCATACATATCCCTGGTAGAAAAATTTTCTACCTCAAGAATGCGCTGATATAAATCCTTATTTCTTGCATCCTCCTCCAGCCAAGCATTCAGTTTTTCCTCATCCTCGGGCAGGATAACTCCCATTAACTTTTTAGCTATTAAACGGGATATTTTATAATCTTTAGGACACTCTACCATACAAACGTTTTATTACATTTCTATACATAGAACGACAAATTCATCTTAAAGGATGAGTGAGCTTCCCGCTTTTTTTTAATTATTTTCCGCTAAAAACACCAAAAGAAGATAGAAGTAATCCTTTAAAACCTCACGAAGAGTATCCATTGCCTTATATTTCAACGACTTGACTGTATTTACAGAAATACCCAAATTTTCGGAAATTTCTTTATTCTGTTTTCCTTCCAAACTTAACTTTATAATCCGTCCACTCTGGGCAGGCAAGGCGTCAATAGCTTCCATCACGATCCTGTAGGTTTCCTCCTCTATTAAAATATCGCGAAAAAAGTACTCGTTACCGGCAGCACTTAATCCTTCCTGAAGTGGTAAATTTTTCCGGCTCCTCAAATAATCAAAGCATTTGTTCCTGACAGACACGTATAAAAATATATCTGCCGTCTCTCGAAAATCATAAGTTTCCCTTTTCTCCCACAAGCGAATAAATATTTCTTGAACAAGATCCTTCGCCACATCCTCATCCTCAACAATACGACGAGCAATCATGCACATGGACAAGTAATATTTTTTGAAAAGCATTTCGTAGGCATCAATATTACCTTGACGAATGGATTCAAATAATTTATCATCGTTATTTTGATCACTATCAGACATGATTATTCCATTTACCCCAAAAACTCTCTTGAGGTAACAAAAATAGAGAAAAAAATGAGAATAACAATCACAACACAAATTCCTAGCATTCTTATCTCCATGAATTT
Organism: Butyricimonas sp. BSD2780061689_150309_C8; assembly: GCF_015560935.1. NCBI lineage: Bacteria > Pseudomonadati > Bacteroidota > Bacteroidia > Bacteroidales > Odoribacteraceae > Butyricimonas > Butyricimonas sp. BSD2780061689_150309_C8. The sequence goes on along the minus strand of NZ_JADMSV010000020.1, from coordinate 76,797 downwards.
TAACTCATAATCATATAGATTACGTTTTATTGGGATAATATGACTTTTTATGAAAATGATTCGTACTGTCTTCTCCATATAAAAAAAATAAGTCTATAAATAGAGAAAATCTGGGTGCAATATTAAAATTCACACCCAGACTTTTTTAACCTACACTACAGCACTACCGGAATTTCCACTAGTAGTAGTGCATCCATCAAGAAACAAACTCTCAATCGTCCATCTTTATCACCATAACGCCCATAATCTTGTTTTTGATACAAATCCCGCATTTTCTTTGAAAGATAGTACTCCGAATCACTGGGATTATTCAAATACTTATTATACATACCATCCATAGTTGTGTAATAACGATATGATAATTCATTCATCTCACACCCTCTCACTGCCCCGAAAGTAACATTTTCATCTGCCACGCTCCCCGTTGACGTGAAATTCGCTCTACAAAAACACGATAATAATTTATCGTTTATTGATACAAAATCAGCAAAATCTCGTAAAAAAATAATCTTCAATTCTTTGGAAAATCTATCTCGTAGCATTCTCCTCAATTTTACTATCTAAAGTATAATTCACCTTACACGATCCCGAGATAATGTATCTACAAGCCTGTTGTCAAACCTAAAGCACCATTAAAGAAAATCTAGTAAACCACGAAGTAAGAAAATATTGTCTATATCATCTACGTCCTCAAAGCCCCCGTTCTTACACTTTTATACATAGATAAAGATTTAAAGCGCTCTGTTAAAATAGTAGTGATAATCGGGAGATAGCACCTAAACGTCGCCTAATAACCGCCCTACAACCAAACAATTTCCGGAATCACCCCCTGAAAAACCTCCTTAGACGGGTTAATCGAGAAAAATCATTTTCTACCAACTTTGTAAATTAAAAAGAGGTGCCTAAACTCGTTAGACACCCCCAACTGGTTGCATTTATTGAATATGAAAAGTAGGTTTGTATTTCATCTCGCCTCAGATATATTCCTACTTTGTTCTTTGAATAATTACTTTCGTATGAAAGAAACTCCCTTCTATTGTTCTAAGTTCATTTTAATAGTACCATTCTCAAACAATTCCTTCAAGCTATTCACATCTGCATGATAAATCTTATCATCTACACGATAATGAACCCAAATTTTCGTTCTTTCCCAATCGTAACGGTATTCTTTACGCAAACGTAACGTGTATTTGCCATCTTCAGTAATCGTCATACTACCAATACGGGGAGATCCTCCTTCCACCTCAAAAGTGACAAAACCATCCTTGGGTACAGGAGAATATGACTTACCATCTTCACTGAATTCTATCGTTCCTGTAATCGGCGTATTAGCAATTGTAAATGATTCATCACTAAAAATCACGACATTTTCATCCGCAGATATGGTGATTTCTCCTGCACTCACGATAGACTTCGTTTTAAATGGTAACACTTTATGTTCTCCCGTTTGATCTGCAGGTCCCACTCCCGGATTCACCTGTACATTACCATTATCAACATCTTTAATGGCTACATCATCTGTACCATTCCGATTTTCATCCCGTTTAGCCTTTACAACATATATAAATCGTCCCTCAACATTAGGATCCTCCTTAAATATCTCTTCCGGATAGGCGCTTCCCCTTCTATTATCATCAATCTCCAGCATCGGAGCATCAATATAAACCTTAAATTCTGTTCCAAAAGGATCTGCAGACTTGTTATCAGTACCACGGAAACTCGTAATGTCAAATTCCAAATCAACCTCCTGCCCAACTTCGTAACTCCACTCTCCCGATTCATTCGCATTTATCGTTAAGTTTCCATTCTTCAACTTTCCTGAGAACTTAAATGGATCATTATTTGCCAATTCGAAAGTAATCGAACGATAATGATTTCCTTTATATTCATAACCAGCTTCTGGATTCGACTCACTTGACGCGATACGAATTACTTCTGCACTATTAGGTCTATCTGTTTTTAAATAAATCTTATAATCGCTCTTTCCTTTTTGAACCGGAGTAAATGAAAATACTCGTCCACCAGTCCCCCACGTTCCCTCATCAATAGGTTTAAAATCACACTCCTTATTACCCGCACCGCCAGGAATATCCTCATCATCATAGCGAGTTAAGTACTGAGAATAAAGCAAAAATACATCATTCTCGTCAGAAACAACAGGATCATTACCTCTTCCTTCTTTCTCTTCTCTCAATTGCACATCAAAAGTTACCGGAGCGCTCACCTTTTGTGGTACCAAACAATAATACACGGTTTCCCCATCCGGCATTTCATCTCCTAGGTTCGAACCATTCACGTCAATCAATCCTCCAATTGAAATATAATAATTATGATCACTAAACGGGAATACCTTCTCTAAAGTAATAAAATGCTCCGCTTCAATGGTTAATGTTCCATTTTTATAAGCATCACCCTCCTTTTCAGGTTTCAACACGGTATTAAAATAAACACGTTGTACCCCTGTATGTGTTGCCTCGTAAACAAATTTAAATTTCCAAGGATCGTTTTCACTAAATTCATCAGGATTACTAATAGATGTAATTGTTGCCAACTGTTGTCCTGTTGATTGCCGAATATTCAACCAATCGGCACCAATTTTCACCCGTAAAGGTAACAACTCTTCAGGAAAATCCTCCGGAATAGTGAACATCAATGTCACCGGCTGTCCCTCCACGTTACCATAAATTTGAGCCGAAGTCCATGTGGGTTCAAATTTAAATTCTCGTACAGTAATTACCTTAATTGTACGCCGTAATTTACCGGCCTTTACCTGAATTATTCCTTCACGTTTCGTTTCGTTCTGTCCCAACTGATTCAATGTAATTGTCAAAGTACCTATTCCGGTATTATTATCATATACATTTTTAATCTCAGAGGTTGCCACGGTCGTACCTCCGCCAACCCAAGTAGCAAGCACTTGACCAGTTGTCTCTGGTCCATACTCCCCATCCCCATTTTTCACCTCATATCTATATGTCAAATCCACGCTACGAGTAGTCGTACCTAAATAAACTACAAAAGTTTCATCTACAATCAATCGATGAGTCCCATCACTTACCTCGTTAATATCATCCGGAACAGAGATCCACACGTTATTGGTGGGTGTTCCATCCAATGCTTCTGCAAAAGAATCATAACCATAAGACAAGGGACCTACGATCTCAATATTATACGAATGATTCCGCCGGATCGGTAAAGGCTCCGACTCCTCATCCAACAACAATATCCGATAATATTTTCCATTCTCACCATGCAATATGACACTCACAGGATCCGAAAGCTCGTTCTCACACTCCAGGATATACTTTTCATCCAAATTAAACGAACCATCCTCAGTACCCTCTAGATGAATCTGTTCGTCATTAGCCGGCAAAGACAGGTAACCTTTTACCCCCGGCGTCCATTCAAAATCATGTGTTTCTGAATTATAAGGAGCTACCGTACCGAAAGCATGCGTGTTATGCGTTGTGAAAGCATCTATATTAACATAGCCATTCTGAGGATTTTTCACCGTAACTCGTGCTTGATTACGGACCATAACAATCTTTTTTCCTTCTCGTTCCAAAGCTACGGCCATATTATCCTCTCCCTCCTCACATGCCACTCGTTGCCAATAAATCATTCGTCCAGAGGAAGCAATCAAGGTCGCCATCAAATCCGACTCGTGCTTTCCACCCATTTCAGATTCATTAAAATCCGTCAAGTTCTGGTTCGCCACAAAGTGTATAATTTTCGTGTAATCCGGCACGATTGCACTAAAAGACCCACTTAACGAGGCATTAACATTAGGATCAATAGGATCTGTTACAATTTTCGCCTCAACGGTTGTAATAAAAGCCCCTGATGCCGAGAAACAATACAACACCATATCTTGAATTCCACGCCCATCAGAATCCACACTACGTGTTGATACCTGTTGCATATCAGGAACGTTTGTTCCAAACTGAATCGCCAAATATCCTTCTGGTACTTGTTGTTCTCCTGAACCGCCCTCCAATTCATCCCGAGAACACGCCGCTGTTACCATTACTAGTAAGCAAACAGCAAATTTCCATATTATTCGCTTTATCATAGTCTTCTATTTGTTTATTTCTTTATTCACGTAATGATCCCGAACACAACGGATAGCATTGCCTGTAGACGTAGAGTGAGGATTTACAACAAAACCTCCTGCACTCATATATTCTGGAGCATTTAATAAATATTCCATTGCTTCTGTTCCTTGATCTGAAGTTCCTTGATAACGCATGATAATTAACAATTCAGCTTTAGTCGGTAATCTCCAATCGTCTAAAACCACTGGTTCTAATTCGCGGCCACTCGCATCTTTCAAACGACGTCCTTTTTCATCCCGGGGATAATAAACCTCTACATAATTCGCACAATGACTCGCTGCTTGTTTATAAGCTACTTCATCATCATCCTCTGGTAAATCTCCCGAAATAAAACCTAAACGAGATGCAATCATAAATGATGGAGAAACTAAATTATTATTAGCCTCATCCCTTTCTGTCCGTCCCAAAGCATCCTTACGAGGGATACCCAATTGATAGGTCACATTCGGATGGATCCTATCAAATTCCTCATCTTCTGGAAACTTCGGCAAAGCCGATGAAGTTATTTGAACATGATACATCCGCGGATTTTTTTCGCTCCGAATAGTAGCTTCTCTTATTTCCCCCCACCCCCAATAATACCATGAAATATCATAATTAGATTGGTTTCCATAACCTTCTGCAGAAGGTTGTTCAGCAACTTTAGAACCAAAATACTTACTTCTAAGATTATAATCATCATCATATCCCCAAGTATCATTATTACTATTGTATGTTGTTGCTGTCACATATCCATTCCCTTTATTTTCACTTTCATAATTAAAACCAAAATCTTTTCTATAAGAGTACCATCCAAAATAATATGTAATATATTCCTGTGGATATTGCTTAACCATCACGGTAATCGGCTCACATTCTTCATCCCCATTCCATACCTTAAATTCAATATAACGAATTAAATTATTCGTCGGTATAGGACTCTTTATATTCAGATTGCCATTAAGACCTTCATCCGGGGTAATCTTAATTTCATTGAGAACTTGTCGATCCGTCACTCTCGTTTCTGTTCCATACTTATTATAATAATAAACTTTAAGGGATCCATCAACTATTTTCACTTCACTTGATGATGAAAAAGCAATAGAAGTATTATCATCCGCCATATTATGCAATTCCAACTCGTCTCGATTCAATGTAAGATAATGCGGTAAAGCATCAGCACCAATCTGAATATCTAAATCCTCCCATGACACAACCTCGTATTCAATATCTTCCAAATTCGTATCCTCACCCTCATTCTCCGCACCTGTCCCTTTCAGTGTCACCCGCACCCGGTAAAGATGATTAGGCTTCAACATATTTGTCTTAGAAACAGGTATCGTATAATAATTTTTGTCCACGACCTCATCAACTCCACCATCCGCAGACTTCTTCATATAAGGAACTCGCACAACCAAGTGTGTCATTTTTTCATATACATTTCCACCTGTTGACCAATCATTCGAGTACGAATAAGTTGTCATCGTAATTGTCTGAACCTCTTTTCCATCAACAGTTTCCTTCCCAAACTTCACATTTCCCGCATAAGGATCAGCTTTTTTCAAATCCACACTAGGTAATACAACCACATCAGCATCCGGTAACACGTAAGAAACCCCTTGCCAATTATTCAAACGAAAAGTATTTGAATTACTTTGCGGTGCAAACTGGAACCAATCGCCACCCTTGTTAGCCCCCTCGATCAACACGACCTCAATTTTAGCAGCCGCACGTGCCAAATTAATATTAATTTCCGTGTTAACATCTGCATTTCCATCATTCAATCTCACATCATCCACATTCCCGCTCATCAAGAAACTTCCATTTTCTTTTGTTGGATCTATCTCATTTAACGGATTCTCTGTTGTTGAAGTTTCCGTTACCTGTCGTAACTCCGTGAGATTTTTTATCTCACTTAATGGTTTACTCGGATTTGTACTATTTGCAACCAAATAGATAGAATAATTAGATTTGGCAAAAGCAGATTTCGGTTTTTCTAATGTCACGGTAGCACCATGGGGTTCCACTGATTCATAATAAAAAAGTTCTCCCTCATCAAAAATAAATACATCCAATTTCTCTACTTTACTTTCGACACTAGTTCCATCTTCGGATGCTCTAGATTCTATTGCCTTATCCGAAGCAAATCTCAAAATAATACGATCACTTCCATCGTTCGAAACAGTTAACTGTTCCCCGCTCTTGTCGCAGCCGACGAGAAACACGACTGCCAACAATATACTGATAATATGATTACTGATTCTATTCATACAATCTTGCCTTATTCATAATACATTACTTCGTCGATTGTTGCTCAACACGCACAATCTTAATCAACGTTTGAGAATCCGATCCCCACTTCTTATCAGTATTAATCAACAAAGGTTCAAATTCTCCGGTTAAAGAACGGGAAGTAATTTCTAAATATGTCACGTCGCCCACCTTGGAATCCTCCGTCGGCCATATCGTAATAATATACTCCCCCTCATCAATAGCACTATCGGGCATCAACATTTCATCGGTTACCCGCATTACAGCCATCTTGAATCCCACGGAATTTCTTAAAGTTGGTGTCCACTGTTGCTTACTATTCATCTTGAATCGAAAATTCACCGCCCCTTCTCGATCACGAGGCAAAACGGGATCTGTTACAGAAACCCATACATCCGTATTATCCTTATCACCATCAAGAGTACAATTATATGACGGATGTTCCCCCCCATCCAACTCATAAATATCTTCAGTTTCCCAAGGTAACACCTTATACGTAACAATTACTGTCCCTCGGTAATCCACCCAACATAATACCTGGTAACACTTTCCTCGCTCGATTGCTGGCAAATACACTTCCTTTGTCCTCTCGTTTCCACCATTCACCGTGTACACGATCTCTATCACGTTTCCATCATTATCACCCGGTTGATCAACATTATTATCCTTGCTCCCATAAGGATTTTCAAACAGAAAAACATTACCCTCCATGAGTAACTCGTAATCATCCGCATTAGTTGTTTTGTTCTCCAAAGTTTTAGCTACAACACCATTATTTTTCAAATTAATCGGTTTATCTGCCGGATAACGACCCACAGCCTGTAACTTATCAAGTGACACCGGAAAAACATAATTCTTTTCTCGCATACCATTTCGCAATACTTTGGCACTCTTCACCACCAATCCATCGGAATTCACGTTCGGTCCTTTCGCAAAATAGAGCTCCAATTTTCCCGCGGGATAAGACAATTTTAATTCTACTGGCTTATCTTTATTAACAATCAAATGCCCCTCATGACCTTCTGCTCCATTTTCTACACCACCGCTCACGGTAATCTCGACCTCTCCTCGACACGTCAACGGAAGTTTTTCATCATTAATGACAGAAGTAAACGCTATCTGCTCCAAATCTGCCCGAGACATATTCTTACTAAAACCTTGCCCACGTTCATACTCCACAACTTTATCATCCGCAATAGCGTAAAACGCCATTTCTTGTTCACTCATCGTTTTTTGGACTACATCCATCATAAAGCTACCCTTTTCCTGCTCAGAAGAGGTTAATTCATGATACCCGACCTGCTCCTCTCCCCAGAACGCATACACTTTCAGTGAGGAAATTTCAATGTCACTCCCGTCTAGCTTGGCCCGCGAACCAAGATTCACACGCACCCCAAGTGTATCTTCTGTTGTTTTTCCGGACATATCCTCATCAGTACAACCCGAGAACAAACCACCGAGACAACCGCCAAGCAATACGGTTAAAAATATTTGTTTCATATTTTGCATAATCATCTCTTTTAAAATTCAGGTTTAACATCCGGAACGACAAACCAATCCGGCACTCCAATTTCCACACCAACCGACTTGAATTCGAAATGAATCGGAATCACCACCTCATGTTTACTGCAATCAATTTTCGGGTTTGCTCTTAGAAATTCCGCCAAATTTATTTTAGCAATCTCATTTCCATTAACATCCCGCACACACACGTCAACGGCCGAATGATCCGAATGACGCATTATATTGGATAGGGCATTAAATTGCCCATCACTATATTCTGTATCAAGTTTATAATCCACAGGATTACCACCTGCCTTATTCTCGAAGTTCGTATAGGGTAAAACACCGCACACTTCTATCGACAGGTTAGACTCAGCCGGAACTCCAGCCACTTCCACAAGCACTTTATAATGCGAACTCGCAAAAAGAAGTTCTCTATTTTGATCCTCTTCCGTCACCGTCAATTCCAACGATGAATAGTAAAGCGGATCATTACTGGATATTGTCTCTTTCTTAAAATATTCTGGGGCTGCACAATAAATCTTGTCACAATCCCCGCAATACAGGTCATTCACCTGATCTTTTATCAAGTTTCCAAAACAGGTAACCCGGTATGTTCCCGGTTCCAACTCTGGTAAACAAACACTACGTTGTGCTAACTCATCTTTAGTTAGCTCTCTCATCGTTACAAGTTGTTCGTTCTTGTCGAAAACATACATCACAACGCGCTCGATCTTCTCGTTAAAAATCTCGGCAGTACCGTCGCCCTTGTAACTCAACGACAAGGTGTTCACGCTGTATTTCGGGCAATCATCCATATCCTCCTTGATACAACTACTAAACATCCCTACCGCCAGCAGCATGAATAATAATTTATTGAATATCTTCATATCTGTATGTTTTACATCATATTTATAGTTTGAAGAAGAAGGGAGGAGTCCGAAACCTCCCACCTCTTCTGTTTTCATTCGTCTAGCCCTTTTACTGTATATTAAAACTCAGGAGTTACAGTAACAACAGACCAATTTACCGGGGTAACAGTAACATCAATACATTTTTCAGTTTGATCCGGATCGCTTTCATTAAACACGAAATCGATTTTATAAATTGTACCTGCTACAAACTCTGCGATAGGTGTATTACCATCCTTCAAATTTAATGTAGCAAGAAAAGTCGGGGCTGGTTGTGCATTTTCCTCATTTTTTGTTCCTGTCATTCTCACAACAATCTGAGGTTTTGCTCCCGGGAAAAAGTTATAAGCCAAAACTTCATCAACAGTACCCACGGCTTTTGTGTTTGCATCCCATGTTAATTCTAAAGGAGCAGCAAATTTATCATTATTCCATCCATCTTCCAATCCTTCAAAGAAAGGTTCAACAGAACCACTATTAATAACTGTATTCTCTAAATCATCTTCTTGAACCTCAGCTGTAGACAAAATTGTCTTCGTGTAATAATTATTCAAAGCGACATGATTAATTGTAAATGCCTTATATTCACGATCCGCCTCTGCCTCTGCAAAATTACAAGTAAAGTTTGCGATTTCAATACGAGCGATACGAGGAGCAACTTCTACATTTGCGGTATAAAGCATATGTCCTTCTCCATCAACTTGAGCTTCTGTTAAACCTTTTTCTCCGTAAAGGCTCAATGCTCCAATTTGTTCTTCTTGTTGAGTCTCAATGGCAAGCTCTTCTTCTAATACTTCAACTTTTGTCACGCCACTTATTACATCTATCTTATCCATATTACCTACAACAATAACCTTACTCACATTCGCCGGTAAGAAATGGAACGTTGCTGGAGTAAGATCCAAGCTTTCTCCTTGCTGTGATTCAAAATAGTGTTCAGATTCAGCAGTTCCATCTGCTTTCTTACCCAAGTACAAAGTCGTACCATCAGTAAAAAAAACTTGAAAACGTTCAAGAACAACCTTATCTGTTTCTTCAAGGGGGTCTCCCATTGAACGAGAGCCAGCCTGTACATTGGCTAAATTAATTGTCACACTCTTGGGACTTTGATCATCAATTCCCTTATCACTTTTTTCACAGGCTACTGCTCCTAGAGCAACTAGCGCAACCATAACTAACTTGTTTAATTTCATAAACTTCAACATTTTAATTGCGGACTAAAAATTATTCAAACTATATTTATATCTACTATTTCAACTGTTTCAAGTTCTTCTCAGCCTCAGCGTGTCCCGCCTTAATTGCCTTCTCGAACCATTCGATAGCGATCTCTTCCTCCTCCATCATCATGTAACAAACACCGATGGAATTGAACACCCGGTCGTCGTTTTTGTAAGCCTCCAAGGACTTCAACGCCTCCGCATACTTCCCGGCACGAATCAACTCGTTCGCGGCGTTCACGGCATCGGCCACCTTGTCCGCCAGTACATCGTAGAAGACAGAAACGTAACACGCATTACGTAATTCCGGGTAAAACTCCTTCAACATGTAGCGATAAGGTTTACCATTCTTCAAGTTCATCAATGCGGCTTTACGCCCCGAACCCAGCGTGCTATCATCAAGAATGGCCAACACTTCATCTTTATACTCCATGTTTGAAGCCGCGACCAACGCGCGCAAACCATCCCAGTTTTCCACCCCGTTCACCAGGACAAAATCCTCGTCACGTAATTCAGGCATCTCGCCTCGAATATACTCTTTCAAAGCAGCGGCACGTCCCGCGCCTAAACGAGTGTTCAAGGACAACCCTCCTTCAGGAGAGGCAAATCCTGTAATCTCGACTCCTTGCAGACGCAATTTTTCCATGTCCCCGATCTTGCGGATTCCCGCCATGATCTCGTCAAGAGTTACCTTGTTATTATAGGCATCGGGATTCAACACCGTTTTCGACACCGGGAAGAAGACTTTCATGTCCTTTTCCTTGAACACCCAACGCTTGCGTGCCTCGACCACCTCGAAATTCTTCGCGGACGGTTCTACCGGGGTCACTTCTGGCACGGGCGCCACGTAAACAGGACCCACCGGGACACCTTGATCACCACCACAACACTCGCAGCCACAACCTTCCGTGTGATAAGCGATCCCCAAGCCAGCCTCTTTCATCCAGAGCTCGTAAGGAACTCGCTCGGAGTATTCAAGCGTCCCCCCTTTCAAGAAAACGTTATAGCCTGTTAAAGTCCATTCCTTGTTACCCGCCAAAAAATGTTCTTGGCGTTCCCTGCGGAAACGGTTTTTACCGTATAATTGCGCCGGTTCCAGCCATAACGTGTCTGTCCCCGAGTGAAGGTAAGGACGAAGAACCACCTTCTGACGACTACGGGCATACTCTGGCATATCACGAATGTCAAAACGCACCTCCACCTCCCGACGGTCCTTCTTCACCGACGGGTTTTCCACCTGTACCTGGGCTCCTAACTCGCCCGACAAGAACGCCACCGAGCAAGCCAGCAATATATTTCTCGCTTTCATAATAATCTATCCTATTTTATCAAGTAAACTAAAGTCAAGCCGGCCTTCGTGATCCCGAAACGGCTCTTCTTGTTCGAACCCCGGAAATCACCGCACTTCACGCAATCGTAAACGTCGTATTTACCGTAGAGGTAACCGCCACCGATCGTGGCCTCCAGGTTCCAACGCCGCCCCAGTATCCAGGAGTAACCGTAAGAGACACCGAACAGCATCCCCCAGCCCTCGTAACGGTGATCCTTCATTCGTTTTGGGAACTGCGGTAGGGGCAAGCGCACGCCGCTCACGTTGTATTCAGAGAACCCGGCATGGAGCCCGAAAAAATGCCCTTGAAAACGTTCGCATAACCAGTAACGAAATTCCGGCTGGATTAAATAATGTTTCATCTTTTTGTTCTCACCCTTGTCCAGGTTCCAGGGGTTGTACCCGCCGAAAAATTCTAACGAGGTTTTCTTACCCAAGCCAAACTCGAAACCAAGATTTGGAGTTGTTGTTGCCCAGTATAACACATTGGTCTTAACCGCGACTTTCTGTGCAAAAACACGGCCCCCACCGAACAATAAAAGTATCAGCAAGGCCAGTACACACGATTTCTTCATGTCACCTTCTTTTTAATTATAGTATAATTATCCTTCTACTACACCGAAAACCCAATCTGACACGCCGAGAGATTGACAACATCATATTTTTATCTGATATTGAAACGATTAACACCCAAAATGGCCGATTTAATCGTTCGTTTAAAACAGATACTTAAAAGGCTAAAAAACAACAATCCAGTTATCCACTACATTGCAAACGTTTTCTATTAAGTATCATTATTTTACAATAATATTTTGTTTTTTAATATATCATCCATACCTTTGTATCAGAAAACCAACGTTTTAACCAACAATTTTACTTACGAAATATTCATATAATTTGTATAAAACGATACCTAAATAGTTGTACTTTTGGTTGCCATTATTTAATACAAATTATTATGATTATTGCCTATCTGAGAGTCAGTACAGAAAAACAGAATTTACTCAATCAAAGATCTGAGATTGAACGCTTTGCACTACAAAAGAACATCAATATTGATCGTTTTATCATGGAAATTGCGAGCGGAAAAAAAGCAGGCAAAGAGCGTCAATTAGGAAGTCTGCTGAAGAAACTCAAAAAAGGAGACACCCTAATCGTTACCGAAATTTCACGTTTAAGTCGAACCCTGACAGACATCATGAGCATCATGGGTAAATGCCTGGAAAAAGGAATTGTTCTCCACAGCGTCAAGGACGGCTATACTTTCGATGACTCCATCAACAGTAAAGTGTTATGCTTCGCTTTCGGACTTGTGGCTGAAATAGAACGTAACCTGATCTCCATGCGGACCAAAGAAGCCCTAGCTTTAAGGCGAGCAGAAGGAGTTACACTCGGACGTAAAAAGGGAAGTTATACAAAATTGAAGATATTGATGGACAATCGTCACACGATCATTAAAATGTTAAAAGAAGGGAAATCAATTATCACGATATGCCGTCACTACGAGCTTTCCCGTGACACGTTCGAAAAATTCAAAAAGAAATGCCCGGATATTTCCGGTATTTTAGCAGAAAAAGCAAAAGATAGAAAAACGGAGACACTCAATCATAAAACTAATACATAAAATACCCCAACAACTAACTGCCAAACTTTACATACGTGAACAAATCCCAAACATTCGCCATTTGTCCGCCCATGGTTATCCCTTTGTCTGCCGATGGGCTAGGACAAGAAAACAGCATCTTCATAGCATAAACATAGCAAGAACAATCTCCAGTGTTCTTGCTATGTTTGTGCCGTGTAATTATTGGGTACTTGTCCTAGCCCATCCCCAGCTCTACCCCAGAGCAATCGTGGAGGAACGTTGTGATTTTCTCACATCTATCGACGACAATCAATCTAATTTCTCCCGATAAATCTTCACCTGCTCTTCCAGATGCTTGATAACATCATCCCCCACACGATTCATCTTGGCTGCCGGAATACTATTTTCCAAAGCCTGAACACCTTTACGTCTGAAACTTTCGCCATACCTGTAACACAAAATACCCATCGCTTCATGAACACGGTAGTCCCCGTTTCTTCCACTTCTCAATAACCTCTCCGCCGCATCTAAACCATTCTTGATAACGGCATCCGTTCTCGAATCAGAGGCCAGCACCAAATGCATGACACTCTCCATAACAGCAGGATATTGCTCGTCTCCCCTGTATTTTTCCTGTATTACATCAAAATACCGGATAGCACTATTTTCGGAAACCTCCAGTTTACACTGGTATTTCAAAGCAGCGCTCTCTATATTTTCCTGCATAATTTCGAGTAAATAGAGCGCTTTAAGATACTCCTTTTCTTCTACAAGCCCCTTGACTGTTGCCAGATCGGCCTGGATTCCCTGTTCCGGGACAATTTTAAGCGCCCAGATGGCCATTCGAATGATTTCCGCTAACCTCGGACTCCACCCATCCCAACGTCCTCGAATGATCCCTTGATCATCAATAATTATAGCCGACGGATGATTGCCATGAAACGCCTCCGCACAAGCATCTGCTCCTTTCCCGTAACCGCAAGGATAATGAAGCCCGCGATCTTCCCACCATTTTTGGGCTTCACGCTCCGAGACCGTCTCGTGTGAATCCACCCCGATAAACTGCACTCCCTCGTAAGGCTGCATATTCCGGAACAGCACGGTGTCCAAATCGTGAACCAGATTGATACAACTACCACACCACGTGGACCAGAAATTTATCACGATAAACTTCCCTTTTAACGCCTTGCTATTTAACTTTTTATCAAAATAAAATTCCGGGGCAGGCTCACCCACTTGTTTAGTCATCTCCATCGTGTTGCCTGCCGGTTTCCTGTAATCTGTCATCCAACCTTTGGAATAATCTCTCATAAACTTGTTAAAAGCCTCGTAATCCTGAGCCTTAACAGAAATAACTGCAAACAATAATACAGCCATGTAAATCAATTTCTTCATCATCATTCTCAAATTAGTTAAATCACAGAGCCATGTCAAAAGAGACACTCCCGCCACGGCCCTGTGACACGAAAATTATTGCACAAAACACTGTATTAAAACAGCACCAAAATACATTCTCTATTTTCCCTTTCTCCTGAACAGCAATAACACACCACCCAGCAAAATCAACACCGGTAGAATCCATTGCAACATCGTCTTCACGTTTCCGGCGGCCTCCGCACCAATCGTCAGGTTATTGTCAACCGGTTCGGGACGGGAAGTATCCACCGGGAGTTCCCCGTAAGACAACCATTCAAACATCGACATGATCAGCCCCCCGTTTATAGAAAGTATCCCCCTACGATTCGCCATCACCTCTCCCATACTGAAAGCATCCGCATCCCCGATAACCACAATTCGCTGTTCCTTTCCTGCCTGTTGACGCTCCAAAGCTATCATCGTGGTCTTCGTCCCGGCTTGCTCCCCGGCATTAAGATTCAACAGGGGTGTTTCATTCACAAAATCAATCGTCTCCAACTCGTTCCAGCTCGAAGGATCACGCCCAACCAGTAACGGGGTCACCCTAAAACCTTTATCTTCCACTTGCAAAACCGCTGAAGCCTCCGGCATCACGATCGAGTAAGGCCATTCAGGATGATTGGTTTTTATGTACAAATCGTCCCAAAGTTTAGATAATCCCTTGGCTTCATCGGTAGCTCTACAAAGAAACAGGCTAACCGGATATTCCCTTTCCTCGGCCTGCCCCAAAGCTCCGGGGCCACCACCCGCACCTCTGGCAGAAGGCATACTGGCAGCATTTTTATCCGCTATCTGATCCTGTTTCTGCACCAGAATCCCCGGTTCAAAACGCAATCCCAGTTTCTCCATCAACGGGGCCAAATAACTGTTCGTCCTCGGTTTTCCCGCAATAATCAAGTTCTTCCCGCTTTCCACGTAACGATATAATTTATCCAACTCCTCTTCCGAGAAGGGTTCCCTCGGTTCAGAAACGACCAGCACGTCCAAACTATCAAGCAATTGAGGATTACGGCTCAATTTCACGTCTGCCACATCAAAACCTTGATTAATCAAGGCCGAACGATACAGCTTTTCCGACACCATGTAGGAATAATCCCGGTTTCGATCCCCGGTAATCGTGCGGGCATAGTGATCCGAGAGGAAACCCACACTTGGTAATTTCATGCCAATCCGTTTTAACGCGGCAGAAATCTCCGTCTCAAAAGGAACCCTTTGAGCGTCGTTGAACACCCGCAGAAAAGTCTTTTCCCCGTTTTCACGTTCCAGCAATACCACGAAACGATACCCCTCGTCTCTCAAATCCACGTCCGGGTCAACTTTAGACAAGGGAACATATTTTTTAGCATTAACACCTTGAAACTTTGCCATCTCTTTCGCGGCCTCGCTCAACGTTTTCCCGGCAAAACGATGGGCAAAGAACCCGTCCGTCGTGTCCGTGTAGTAATAAAACACGTAATCCATCTTCGTCTCCGGCTTGAACCGGATATAAGAATTATAGCGTGCTATATCGGCCATCACCTTGGCAGGAGTAATATTGTAAATACTACCGAACAGATTCACGTAAGTCGTCATCTTCAATCCCCCGTCCAGCTTGGACACGATCTCCTGGCTGGCCTCGGTCAACGTGTTTGTCTTGGTATGCGTCGAATCGTGATACAATCGTAGCATGGGCCGGGAAGTCACGTACCCCAGTAACATCGCCACGATAAACACACCCAAGAATCGCCCGACTTTACTCAACATGGAACGGCGCTCCCGGATAAACTGCAATTTCAAAATCGCAAACCCGAGGAACATGGCCGTCATGATAACGAAATAAAGGAAATCCTCGCTGCAAATCATCCCGTTAATAAACGTACCGGCCCGTCGGTCCAAGGCCAGCCAATACGTGATGTCCCGGACAAAAGTATATTCCTGCCACAGCCCGGACACGAAACGCAGGAAAGTCAACAAAGCCAGCATATAAATAGCCGCCACGATCGGGTAAGTCGTCAGCGTGGACATGAACAGACCGATTGCCGCGTAAGTTCCGAAAAGAAGGTACAACCCCAACAACCCGGTCAATACGGCCGCCCAGTCAAAGGATTCAATCCAACATCCGCCAAGGATAACGTACACCAGCAACACGCTAAACATTAACAACCCGTACATCATCATTCCCAGAAACTTTCCCAGCACGATATGACGACTGGTAATCGGAGCCACGAATAACAGCTTGATCGATCCCCGGCTGAACTCCTGACTGATTAATCCCATCGTCAACAAAGGCATGATCATGTACAACAAATTACTAATCTTGGGCCACAACCCCCGTCCCGTTACATCGAAAAACAACGCCCGGGACAAATCAGACAACCCTCCGCCCCGGAATTCCTGACTTCTAGCATACGCCCAAAGTACATCCGTAAAGTTCATCGCAGTCATAAAGACAAAAAGGATCAGGATCAACCACGCAATCGGCGAGTAAAAAAGATTTGATAACTCCAAACGAGCTATTCTGTATATTGCTCTCATAACATTTACTTCTTAGAATTAATTGATTATTTACCGGACAATTTAGCGAACACAGCCTCCATGGAACTCTTCTCCTTTCGCAATTCTGTCATATCCCATCCCCGAGAAACCGCCTCCCGCATCACTTGCTTGATCGTTCCCCGCTCCCCGTCATACCACAAGCGAACGCCATGATTGTCCAACACTTCCGCCCGTTTGATACCGGGTAATTTCATCAATTCATCCACGACCGGAAGCTGATCAAATTCTAAATAAAGCGTGTTCGGTTCGATATAATTATCAAAATCTTCCGTGCTACCGGAAAAAACCACTCTCCCGTGTTCAATCATTTTGATAGAAGAACAGGTGGCCTGCACTTCCGACAAGATATGCGTTGAAAGCATCACAGTCCGATCCTCGGCAATATCCTTGATTAACTGGCGAACTTCCAGTATCTGGTTCGGATCCAACCCGTTCGTCGGTTCATCAAGAACCACGAACTTCGGATCATGCAGGATGGCCTGAGCCAGCCCGACGCGTTGCTGGTATCCACCCGAAAGATTACGCAATAACCGATCTTTCATGTGAGTAATGCCGCAACGTTCCTCGGCAACAGCGATCGCCGATTTAATCTTTTTCTTATCCATCCACTGTATTTCGGCACAAAAACGTAAATACTCGTCGATCGTCAGATCCGGGTACAAAGGCGGTTTCTGTGGCAAGAAACCAATTAACTTACGAGCCTTCACGGGTTCTTTCAACGTGTTTATCCCGTCGATATACACCTCTCCCGTGGTCTGTCTCATCACACCACAAATAATGTTCATCGTGGTAGACTTACCAGCCCCGTTCGATCCTAAAAGACCGACCACCCCGGCTTCATCGATCTGGAAATTAATATCCTCTATCGCCCAGCGACTGGAAGTATACCGATGATACAAATGTTCAACTTTTACAATTGGATTTTCCATACAAACGATTTATTATTATAAAATTCTAGACATAGTTCTCCCATGACAGCAAGTTGCCATCATTTTTTATTCCCCAAGAACACAAGGTTTTACTTTCGTTTACAAACTCCTCCGCCAGCTTCGTTGCCAGGGGTTGTCCAAAAAGTCTTATCCAGTATCTACAAACTACCCCCTCCAGCTCCCCCTTACACAGGGGGAGAGCTAATTACCAAGCGGTTTCTCCCCCTGTGTAAGGGGGAGTTAGTGGGGGTAGTTGTTTAAAAATGACTTTTTGTACAGCCTCAGCTGGTAACTTCTCCCCGAAACAGGGAATATTCCAGCTCCCTCTCTATTGCCACTCAACTACTCGTAATACAACTCACCAATAACCGGCAAATCTACCCCCCAGTCTTTAAACGCAGCAACAATAAGATCGTATTTCTTCTTAATGTTCCCCGCCACGTCCATCGACGGATGTAAAAAACCGGCATAATCATAATCCCCGATTACCCAAAACAACGGGTCAGGATACGAGATTGAATTCACATCTATTTCCAGCATCTCCTTCGGTGTCGTAATGATCATCTCCACGTAATTCCGAATATCCTCGCTCTTTGCCACTTCCTCGGAGTTTGCCAACCGTCCCAACCAACCTTCAGCCATCCACTCCTCGTAATAATCCGCGGACAAGGTTTTAGAATAATCCGTCACGGAAAGGAAATCCTCCAACTCCGCCATCGGGTAATCATCCACCAACTTCTCCGTCAACATCCACGTGTGCAACTCATTCTTCATCTCCAGCAAATCTTCATTCGTCATATTCTCCACGGACGCATCCCCATGACTAAATATCAGTGTATTGGCGATATTACTGAAATAATCCCGTTCCTGTTCTGCCAGATCCTTATTTCCCAAACGATAACAGTAAGTCACATTCTTGGCAAGAATCACCTTTTTCACCATCTTCTTCTTCAGAAGTTCCTTGGAATAATGATTCAAAAACAACTTCTCGATCCACTCCAATTGCTTACCGACATATTCCTCGTCCGGCAACTCCACACGCAAACCGGCATTATAAAACGCTAGCTCACCATCATTAATTTGCATCGTATCATCCACAAACCCCGCCCATCGGTCATTCTCGTTATAATACACATCCTTATCCTCGAACTTATACAGAAAATAAATCCCGCAGTCTTCATACCAGCTCACGATCTTCGTGTCATAATCGTGATTCCCTTGCGGAAGGACATAACGAAACTCCGGTTCCGTCGAAGGTGTTAACTTCTCGTCATCGTCATTACATCCCGTCCACAAAAACAATCCTAATATTATTATCAAAAAATATCTCATAATACCCTAGTTTTAAATTCCATGACTATTTATTCTGTTCCAATCTGGGATTCAAACGGATCACCTCTTCCGCGATCGGCAACACGTACCTGTTCTTCTGCAAAGTCGCCTCGGTCTTGTTGCCGGAAGCTGTCTCGAAAAGAGTATGATTAATTTCCGGCATACCGTACCTTCTCAAATCACACCAACGATGTATCCAGTCCCCAGCTAACTCCCGACGGCGTTCCTCTTGGTAAAATTCAAACAAATCATTCGGATCCGTGATATTCACTTCCTCGTATGTGTACTTATTATTAAAACGGTGACGACGTAATTCATTCAAATCGTTCAAAGCCTTCCGGCAATAAGACGCATCCCCTCCGGCCATATATTTACGGATATATCCCTCAGCTCGATTCAAATACATTTCAGCCGTGCGAATCCCTTGATACACGCCATTATCACTCCCCCCGATAGACAAAAAACTCCGGTAATACGTCACAGACGGGAATCCCATTTTAAAATTCCACGCAAAATACAAGCAACCCCGTATATCCCGAATCGTCTTTTGTTGCACCATCGTCTGGTTACAAGAACCGTACAAGTCCAACAGTTCATCGGAAACCATATAACAAGGATCGGAAGCCTGCATATCCCCCAACTCCCGGTAACCTTCACGCATCCAGATCACCTCGTCCGGCGTTCCGGTAGCGTACACGGATAACGATTCCGGGGATCTAGGCGTACCCCATCCCACCGTGTTCAAATCCAACAGATTCGGTTTCACCTGCAACACGCTGTCCGCGTAAGCAATCGCCCGGTCCCAATCCTCCATGTACAGATACACCCTCGACAAAAGAGCCTTGGCGGCCAAATGACCTATCCTCAAAAAGTTACGGTTATAATCATTCTCTGTCAACAGCCGATTACCCCTCAACAAATCCTGTTCGATCTGCCCGTACACCTCGGCCACGGAATTACGAGGAAATCGTTCATCCCGCACCTCCATCGTCAACTTCAAAGGTACTCCCGGATTCAGGCTCGGATCACCCTCATTATAAGGCATTCCATACATATTCACCAACATCAGGTAATACATGGAACGTAACGTCAACGCCTCCCCCCGAAGGTTCTCCCTCAAAGATGCCTCCCCGGTCATGTCATCCAGACAATCCAGCACGATATTACATCCCAAGATCTTGTTGTAAGGCAACTCCCAAAAGGCAGCATCATACCCACCCCCGGCATTGTTGAACATATCCGCATCCCACAAAAAACGCCACCTCATACTCTCGAAATAAGTCCGGAAACCTTCATTTCCCAACCCGTTACACTTTATATCATCCGTAAAAATATCCATGATATTATACTGCACCTCTTTCTGTCCGGCATCCAGATAAGCATCTCCCAGCAACAACTGTTCTATATCGGTAAGTTCTGTCGGCCGAACTTCAGTTATACTATATTCGTCAAGGAAACCGTCACAACCGACAAGCATCCACAACATGAACGAACCAACGAGTGTTAATACGATCGATTTCATGCTCTTTATCTATTTTAATTAAAAACTCACGTTCAAACTAAAGGTAAAATTCCTCGTCAATGGCTGGCTTCCCTTCGCCACCTCCGGATCCCGGCTATCAAAATCGCTACTCACGATCTGGAAGGGATTGGATAACGTCATGGTAAAACCCACGTTCTGGGCAAACCGGCGAATCAATCTCTCCGGGAACACGTAAGAAAGACTTATACTGTTACAACGCAAATACCACGCATCCACAACCCGGACATCCGAATTTGCCCACGCCTCGTAAGGATAAAGGCTCACGCTGGAATCTTTAAACGGGTACATCGGCAAACAATTCTCGCCCACCGGGATAGAAGGAATATTCGTGTACTTCTCGTCGCCCGACTCCCGCCAGCGTTTCAACAGCTGGGTCGAGGCATTCTTGTACTCGCTCGGCATACCGTACGTGTTCTTCATCTCTCCATACGGCGAACTCAAAAAACACTGGTTCCCGGTTGATAAATAGAAAGAAGTCGCCAGCGTCCAATTCTTGTAACGGAAGTTCATATTCAACCCCGCCGTTAAATCCGGGTCCAGCTTCCCGGCATGAACCATGTACTGTGTCACGTCCAGTTCCCCCGCGTTCGTAGCCGCCCCGGACATATCGAATAAAGGCCCGCCATTTTTCGGGTTCAACCCGGCAAAACGGAATGCCCAGAAACTGGAAACAGGATACCCTTTCTTGTTATATTTCCCGCCTGTAACCTCTTTCCAATCCCCTGTCGGTTCAAATTCCGAACTCACCTCGTTATACACTTTCGAGGTATTGAATCCCAAGCTCCACACGAAATCTCGTGTCCGAACAGGTACCAGACTGAACGACAACTCCCAACCCGAATTTTTCATATTACCACCATTCACGTACATGGAATGCTCTCCGTTCTCGTAAGGAATCTCCCGTTGGGTAACCAAATCCTCCGTTTTCTTGTAATAATACTCGAACGAACCGTTTACCTTACTATGCAAAACGCTGAAATTAATTCCTAAATTAATCGACTTCGTCTTTTCCCATTTCAAATCAGGATTCGGTAATTTCGTGTAAGTCATCTTAAACTCTCCCGTCTCCGGGTCCAAAGGCAAGATTTTAGCAATCAGATTCGCGCTCACGTTCTCCACCACGTTCCCTTGATAACCGAAGGTTGCCGACAAAGACAAATAATTCAACAAATCCTGTCCCTGTAACCAATGTTCATCCGTCACGTTCCAACGGGCACCGATAGACCACACCGGCAGATATTTCTCCTTCTCATCCTGCCCGAAACGATTGGAACCATCACCTCTCACGGAAAAATTCAAGGCATACCGATTGTCATACATATAAGAACCCGAAACATAGTAAGACAACGTGTTATTCAACGATTTCGTCAAAGAGGGAGCCGTACGCGCATACCCGTTCAGCGTGTAATTAGCATCCGTACTCGGTCTCGTACCCAGAGGCACATCCACGAACGACAAGCCCCGCTCCGGCATATAACCATAATTCGTTTGCGCATAAGATTTATGCTTATTACTACTCAACTCACCCCCAACCATCACATTCACGGCGTGACGACCAAAATTCTTTATATATTCAAACTGTCCTCGCCAGCTATAATTGAATCCTTCATTCTCATCCACGTTCAACTCGCCTCCATAGGGCAAAGGCGAAACTTTGAAATCCGTGTCAAACACATCGTATTCGCCATAATTATACCCACGAATTCCGGCAATGTAATGAGTCCGTTCCGTAAACCACGACTCCCCGAACGTAGAAATAGAACCTCCCCCCAAAGTGGTAGAGAAAACAAAACCATCCAGAATAGTCCAGCGTGCATCAACACTCAAATTCAGACTTCTACTCCTATTTTCATTCCCGGAATATTTCAATTCATTCAAAATATTATAATCATACCCGTCGTCTCCGCTAGCATAATAAAACAGGCTCCCGTCCTCCTCGTAACAAGCAATAGCCCGGTTGGCATTGATAGCATAATTGAACGGGTCCACCCCATTGGCAAAAGCCTTTGTCTCCGTGTGCGAGCCGGATAAAGAGACATTCAACCGTAGCTTATTCCAAAACGTCGAACTCAGATTCAACCGCCCGGTATAAGAAGTCTGTGAATTTCCCTTTGCCGTATTTTGGTTACTTGAATAACCCAGAGAGGCATAATAAGTCGAGTTTTCATTACCTCCCGAGAAACTCAACGAATGAGAATGAGAAAACGGGGTTTGGTAAAGCACGTCAAACCAGTTCGTGTTCACGGATTCCAACGCCTTAGCCCCCCGATCAAACTCGTCGTAAGAAATCTCTCCCCGCTGGTAAGCCAACGCCAACCCAATATAACCGATTTTATCATTCGGCACCTGAGCCCCTCTCTGGTAAGCCTCCCGGGAAAGATCAACCCGCTGTTTGGAATTCATAATCTCCAGCTTGTCATAATTCAACTTCTCCCCCACGGAGAAATTACCGGAATAGTTCAATGACAAACGTCCCCGCTCCCCTTTCTTCGTCGTGATCACGATCACCCCGTTAGCGGCCTTTACCCCATAAATGGCCGTGGACGAAGCATCCTTCAACACGGTTATATCCTGAATATCATTGGGATTCAACCAAGCAATGGCCCCTCCGACAAAGTTTTTAATCATATCCATATTATCATCACCAATATTGGTCAATTCACTGGTGCTGAAAGGCAACGGGTCCTGTTGGATAATCCCGTCAACCACCCACACCGGATCGGCATTCCCGACCAGCGTGGAAGTACCCCGAACACGCACCTTCTGACGAGTTCCGGTCAAACCGCTCTGGTTAATCACCATCACACCCGGTAGTTTCCCCTGCAACATTTGTTCGAGCGTCTGCGATCCGGTCATCACCAATTCATCGGCATCCACTTTCGAGTATGAACCGGCCATCGCTTTCTTTTTCACGGCCTGATAGCCCGTGACAACCACTTCATCCATTTTAATCAGATCCTCTTTCAAAACAACTCGCATCGTGTCTCTCGCCGTGCGGACCGAGAAGTCAACGATCTGGGTGGCAAACCCCACGAAAGAAAACTCCAACCTACCCTCGGGAACGGGTAATTGCAACGAAAACCACCCCTTCGCATCCGTGGCCGTCCCGAGAGAAGTACCCGATAATTTTACCGTAACCCCCGGCATCGCCCGCCTTTTCTCATCTACAACCCATCCTTTCAACCGGATGAAAATCCTCACGGGATCTTGATTGACCACCAAATCCTTGATCACGATCACATCATCCAGCAACGTGTACGTGAGCCCCGTCCCCTCCAACAAGCGACTCAACACGTCCTTCAGCACCTCGTTCTTGACATCAATAGAAAGATGATCGATCGCTTTTATCTTATCAATGCTATAAAAAAAGCGAATCCCCGTCTGTTCCCGTAACTCCAGAATAATCGTTTCCAAGGAAACATCTTTCATCTGCAAAGACACCCTGTTCTCCTGGGAGAACCCCGTTGCCCAAGTACTGACCTGCAACACAACGGTTAATAAGAAAGTCAGTTTCATCATCAAAAAAACTTTTTTTAAGACATGGATAGGCACACCACGCCTACTAATCCAATTTTTTTTCATACATTTGAATGTTTAATTATAGGTAATTATAACAACTTAGACGGGGTTGCCGGACCAGGGCAACCCTGTCTTATTTTTTATACACAGTAATCGTACGCTCCTTCACCACAAAGCGAACATCCCCGCCCGTCTCTATAAATCTCAAAAAATGCTCGACCGTCTCGTACTTCTGTAAATCTCCCGAAAAAACCAGTCGCTTACACTCTTCGTTTGCAAAAAAGACCGTCACGTCATAATTCCGCTCGACCACCCTCATCAATTCCTCCAGCGTCAAATGACTAAACACGTAAAGCCCGTTACGCCATCCCACGTACTCTTTCAGATTCACTTCCCGCACATCCCACGTCCCCGTCAAAGAATCAGCGATAACCTGAAACCCCGGTTCCAGTACAACCTTCTTTTTATCCTTCCCCGTGAACTGCACGGAACCATTTACCAGCGTGGTCACCACCCGGTACTCTTCCGGGTAATCACGCACATTAAATTCCGTCCCCAACACCGTCACGCATCCCCGGGATGTATGCACTAGAAAAGGTTTCGATGCATCTCTCTCCACCTCAAAATAAGCCTCCCCCGACAACAGATACACCTCCCGGCGATCCTCTCGAAAACGTACCGGGAACTTCAACCGGGAATCAGCATTCACCCACACTTTCGTTCCATCCGTCAGCACCAACATATACTCCCCTCCCCGCGGGACATTCAACTCGTTATAAGCAATTCTATCCGTTGGCGTTACATTTTCCGAGGCATACACCACCTTCACGGAATCCCGGGTAATCTTTATCCCATCCGCCTCCCGAACCTCTCCTTTATCCTCACCCAAATCAATCCGGGTCCCATCGTCCAGCATAATATATCCCTTTGACATGATGGGCTGTATCTCTTCAACTAACTCCACGTGATTCCGTTTTTCCCAATGTACATTCAACCAGTAAGCTGTCCCTCCTAGAACAAGAGCCAGTAAAAATGAGGCAGCAATCCCCACCTTCCGTATCACCCGGACTTTCCGTCCCCGTCTCACGTATGTCTGAAATTTCTTGTACCCATCCTTCGAAGAAAAACGAGAAGGCTCCTTCAGCCAAGACACAAGCTGTTTTTTGTCTTCCAGCCCGGAAGCATTATTCAACAAGCCCGGTTCTCGCATCAATTGCTGAAACTCCTTTTTCGTCTCTTCATCTTCCTCGTTGAAAAAGTTTCGAACCACTTGTTGAACAACCTCAAATATAGTATGACCGTGACGTTTCATTACACTTTTTATATTGGATTCATTTATCAAATCCAAAAAACCGAAAAAGTATAAAAAGAAAAATGATTTTTTTACAGAAAAAATAACATGGCCACGATCCAGTACTTGCCAAGTTCCTGTTTTATAAATTTATAGGCTAGATATTTTTGTTGTTTAACCGTATGAATCGTCACGCCCAACTTCGCCGCAATCTCCTCCCCGCTCATCCCATCCATGCTCATCAAGATCACTTTCCGACGTTCTCCCGGTAATAAATCGATCAACTCCCTCAACTTGCGCAACACCTCTTCCCGCACCACGCTCGAAAAATCCTCTTCGGACATCTCCCGTTCCACCTCACTCCACAACCTCAACCGGGCCTCTTCCGTGTTCCGGTCCCGCAAATATTTCAATGCGTTGTTCGTCACCGAACGATACAAATAAACCGTCAAAGCCTTCTCGTTCTCGAAAACAGCTGTTCCGTTCCACAAGTTCACGAACACCTCCTGCACGACATCCTCCGCCACGTGATCATCCAATAAAATTCGAGCCGCATGATGACACAAACTTTCATAGTAAGAGTCGAACAACTCTTGCCACGCTTTTTCGTCTTTACGATTTACCCCGTAAACTAATTTCGTATATCCATCACCAAGCTCCATATAAATGTGCTACTTAAAAACAAATATATGAAAAATATTTAGTATTGGTTATAATTTCTTCTTCGAACCACCTTTTCTTTTTTTCTTCTTCTTTTTCTTAATCTGATTCTTATAGCTCAAATAACAAACAAGAGCAGTTGCAAGCATTCCTCCTCCCACGAACAACACCCCGTACCCATCCATCGTGCCATACTGGACATTCCCCATTGACCCGGAAGTATATCCCCCAGACGTCTGTCCCGTCAAGATCATATAAACCCCACCAAAAACAAGTACGATTCCACCTAACAGGCATATCACGCTACCCACTCGATTCCATTCCATAATCCCAATTATTCATGTTACAATCCCCTCCAAAACTCTTGAAACCGACTTTCACCTCTAACGGCCTTTCAATTCTCCGAATGATACTCCACCTCCCGATCGAAACGCGGCACCACGAGAGCCTCCACCACCTTATCTCCGAATTGTTTCCTTTCAATCTGAATTGTCCGGTCCACTTCTTCCCCGAAAGCCTCCTTTATCCTTTGATGAAGGAACAACTCATACTTATCCAGATTACAACACAAGTAATCCAAATCCGCCTGAATCCCCACAGGCACCCCCTTATCACTCATCCCAATATACACGGTTCCCCCCTGTCCATTCAAAAAACTACATATATCCTGCATGATCGAATCCAGTTGAGCCTCCACGTCCACGTGTTTCGCCCCCACCGGATAGACCAGCGAGTTCTTAAACGTTTGCTTTTCTTTCATGTTCCCGACTATGGTATCTTCCTTCCCCTTCAAAGACAACAATTCCAATAACTCATCCTCCCTCCAACGAGATTCTTCCGTAAGATTTCCCTGCCCCTCTTTTGCCAATATAGATTCGGCCACTTTAGCCACGTAATCATCCTTTGAATGAGAAAGATGTTCCAAATCCCCCGCAAAAGAACGATCCCCGTAGGACGCCAGCATCCGGATCACCGCCCACAAAGGTTCCAATGCCGGGTAAGCCCGGAAGTCCTTTTCCAACACGCCTAGATCCAACGTTTCCAAACGTCCCTCTATAAATTCATACTTCACGATCAAATGATTAATCAGGCAATCATAATATCCTTTCAAACGATAATCACCTAACACGTGAGCCAACAAGCGAATAAAATAAAGTAAATTCAGATTCTCCAAACAGACCTCTTGCGTCAGGTAAAGCTGCAACAACCGGATCAACTCCTTCACGTACTTACCCGAAACCCCGATAGAACGCTCGATCTTACCCGTGTTAAACTTTCCCTGTCCGTCCCCGTTTTTATATTTCTTGCACTCTTCTATATAACTGTAAACCAGATTGGCCACTGCCTCGTGCCGGTCAAACCGTTCCTTCGTCGCTTCTAGAATCTTTCCCTTGATCCTCCCTACCGGGGGAACATCCGTGATTTCCAAAAGATAGTAACCACCCCTTTCCTCGCTTACCCCCTCTGCCAGAGGAGTAGAAACCAAGAAACCACTTTCCGACAGCCATGTCACGAAATCATTCTTCTCACTCAGAAGTAAGGCGTTACACTGATCCCCTACCCGCAAATGCTCCACGGCCACCTGATTCAGCTCCTCCCAGATCGAGAACTGCAAGCGGTCATCCTCCGACTCCACTACCGTCGCCGTCATAATATCCCCGGGATGAAGAATATCTTTCAAACTATCCAGCCTTGCCCGTGTCACTTGGCTGACATGCAAAATGCCCTGTCCATCATACTGCGGGTCCACGATCGTAACGAAAGCCAGCGTGGGTTTAAAATTATGCACCAGCTTTACCCGTATATTCACGACAGCCCCCACGGGCGGCCGTTTTTTATGAATCACGCTCTTTCTCAATTCATCCGAAAAGTCAGCGAGGATACCTCTCCACGCTTGAGTCGTTCCCACCAACCCTTCCTCGAAACTCAACTTTTTCTTACTGTACCCGAGTTTCAGAGCAACACCGTCAATCTCCATCAGCGTGTCAAACTTTAATGAAACCGGGGCGGCAAGCGTGATTGCTTTCGTTTCCACTAATAATTGCCCGTGTCCCTCGTACAGACGCCCCTGACAATTTCTAATCGCATCAACCGTCTTTTCTTCAATAGATTCCATCAGGACGGGAATAGAGAACTTTAACAACTCCTCCCACGTGAACACGGCATTCTTCTGGTTAAATAACAAAGAATTAAATGCGTTCTTCCGAATCACCTCATCTTCCTTATCCCGTAACACATACAAGTACCTGAAAAACATGGAACGCAAGCTTGCCAGCTCTTCCTGCACGGGATCCCCCAACAAGATCCGGGCCCCCAGAATCCAAACAGCCTCTTGAATCTGATCCCGGGTATGTCCCTCAAAACACAACACATCATCCTGTTCCCTCACAAGAGCGACCCGTTCGTTAAAACGTTCCATCACCCTTGGATTAGGCTTATTCAGCGTGTTATACACCAGCAATACAAGCCCCCGTGCCGGCAATAAATGCAACCTCGGACTAAACCGAACGATCGTCAGTAGCGTTATCCACACGAGCGATTTCTTGTACAGGTAACCCGACACCATCAATTTCTCTAACTTCGAAGTAATATACTCCCCTTCTTCCCCAGCATCAATCAACCGGATCGCCTCTCTACTGGCAATAGCCTCATCCAGATAACGTTCCACCTGCATTCGGGCATCATTCAGCTTGACCCCTTCAAAACATTTCAAATAATCGGACCCCTCAAGCATCCATTCCAATATACGAATAAAAATATCATTCAGAAGATCATAATCCTCCAAGATCATTTCCTCTCCCCCTAACTCCGCACGAACAACACCCAAGAAAGAAAATATCCACTCCGGCCCTTGTTTTCCAACAACCGTGAAATCATAATCGCAAATATACTCGTCAAGAATGCCTGCCTCTTCTTTCGTGAGAGGAAGTTCCTCGAACAAATGTTCAGGAGATACAAAATCCATTATTCTTATTTTTATTTAATGCAAAAAATATTTAAACATACACTTTTTGGTAAAGCGCCGCACCTCATGACAAAAAATCAATGTCTCCATTCCTCCTCAATGAATCGCAACCATGCAAAAGTAACAACTTTTTTCTGAAAATCAGCACTTCAGGCTATTACAATTTTATTCCCCTCTCTTCCAACATTTATTCCTCTTCATTAAAAAACACTTTCAATCTCACCTATTTTTTATTACATTCGCTCACATAAACGCAAAAATATACAAGACCATGATCCGCCACTTTCAACAACAAGACGAGGCCGCCGTTATCCAGATATGGCTCGAAGCATCCGCCATTGCCCACTCCTTCATTCCCCGTTCCTACTGGGAAAACAAAGTTCTGGATATGCGTAACGCATACCTGCCACAAAGCCAAACCCACGTCCACGAAGACGAACACACGAACGAAATCACGGGATTCATCTCACTGATCGGCAACTACATCGCCGCCCTTTTCGTCTCTCCCAACCGACAAGGACAAGGAATCGGACAAGCCCTCATGGCATATATCAAACAACAACACCCCGAACTGGAATTAAACGTTTACGCGGAAAACACGCAAGCCTTGACATTCTACAAACACCAAGGCTTCACGATCACCCGTGAACAAACCGACGAACAAACCGGTCGGCAAGAGTTCACCATGAAATATCAACGGGACACTTAAAGCATCCCCGACAATTCCTGTTCCAACATCCCCGATCCCCTCAAATCATTTCTCAACCGGGCATTCCCGTCCCGATCGACAATAACGTACGAGGGAATTCCATCTACACCGAAGTGATCACATATATAATCCCATTGTTTACGATTCAAACGATAATGCTCCCCCTCGATTCCTGCCACCATCTCCAACCATTTGGATTCCGGGGAAGATTCGTTCGTGATATACACGAAAACGACATCCTTATCCTTGAACTTGTTTTTCCGGGGTTCAAAAGCGGCAATCGCACCCCGGCAAGGTCCGCACCACGTGGCCCACAAGTCCACCATCACCACTTTCCCCTTATAACGGGCCATGATCGCGTCGAATAACTTTTTCTCAGACACCGACGGCACCTCCCGGATTCGTTTTTCCGCCTTCACCTTACTTTCCGCCACTTTAGCATCGATCTGCCGTTTCACCTGTTCAAAAGCCTTCGTGTAGTAGGGATCGATAGTAGCCAGATTCCGCTGTTGCTCTTTTGTCAAGGGCTTCATATTCTCCAGTTGATCATAAATACCTTGCAATTTGAAATAATCGATCAAAAATCCTTCTTGGCTCCCCAGTATCTTTTCCAACCGATTCAACGAGGGAATCCGGTAACCAACAATATCAAAACAATACGGGAAATCACGAGCGTACAACATATCCAACCGGTTCACATCCAAATCCTTCAACACCGCAAAATGCTTATCCGTGAACTCCGGGGCTTTGAAATTGATCTCCCGTTGATCCCACCCGATATGATTCGCCTCCCGGTAAGCCGTTTCCAAATTAGACTCCCCGGAACAAACCAACCTCATCACAAAACCTTTCACCCCGATCTCCCGGTATTTCCGTACCCCGTCCGGTAGCATTTTGTCATTTGCCAGACGCTCCATCTCGGCCCGGTAAAGCTTCATCACGTACGCGATATACTCGTCGGCATTCATCCCGTTGATATCCTCATAGAAAGAATACATGGAAAATCCATCCTCATATTCATCCTGCAACGCGTAATTCAAGGGGATAAATCGACTTTCCCCGACCACGTAAGCCAAACGATGAGCCTTCATCCGGTCTTTCTGGTAGCGAGAAACCCTTCGGGTAGCCTCTTCCAAATCGACATACACCTCCACGTCATCCCCCGGATCAAGCACGATCATCGTGTGGAAAAGCGTGTTGCTCAAATAAACCCACGTCGTGGAATACTGATCAAATTCAAACGTACAACTGTGATCCTGATCTATCCTCTTCGAAAACTCCTTCCCCGGGCTAAACATATCGCTCACGAAAAGCTCGACATC
Source organism: Butyricimonas sp. BSD2780061689_150309_C8 (assembly GCF_015560935.1). Lineage (NCBI taxonomy): Bacteria > Pseudomonadati > Bacteroidota > Bacteroidia > Bacteroidales > Odoribacteraceae > Butyricimonas > Butyricimonas sp. BSD2780061689_150309_C8. Next base: position 45,665 of record NZ_JADMSV010000020.1, on the reverse strand, counting down.
CCGCCCGTCCATCAAATCACGATAACCGCACAAACGCACCTTCACCCTCGTCTTCCCCGTCTTCAACTCAGCCGGCGGCAACGTGGTAGCTTCCTTCCAGTCCCGGGCAGACACGTCCGACGGGACAGCCATGGCAACCACTTCAACATCAGGATTCAAATTCAATCCCCAAACATGCCAGCCCCCCAGATTCATCCGGCTTTCGATCAAATCGATCGAATTCACCCCTCTCGGGAGCGGCGGGAAAAATAACTTGAACGAGAGCAACCCGGTATCACGCATCTCGAATTTCTCGCTCAACTTCAATCCTTCCGAGTTCAAGGCTAGATACTTTTGCCCGTTCGCCAAGATATAGATCCCGGAATCCACCCGGGCCCAGCCACCGGGAAATTGCTCGCCATCGGCATAAACAATAGTAGCCGTGTCATTCAAAACAATACGGGAAATCTCAAGTGATGCAGAATTTTTAGCCTGAAAGGCCGGGTAATCAATCACCCGTTCCTTCGGTTGGCAAGCAACGAGAATGCCCACGAACAGGAACATCAAGACAGTTCGACTTAATTTTATCATATTTGCTATTTTATCAGGACCACGCAAAGGCCTGTTGTTTCCTCGATATAAATATACAAACATTTTAACAAAATGCTTACTTTTACGGCATAAAAACGAATATATGTCACATAATATCACGATATACACAGACGGAGCCGCCAGCGGCAACCCCGGACCGGGAGGCTACGGGGTCGTACTCATGGCCGGACCGCATCGTAAAGAACTGTCGGAAGGCTTTCGCCGGACCACGAACAACCGCATGGAATTGCTCGCCGTTATCATCGGGCTTGCCGCCCTGCGCTTCGAAGGAAGCAACGTGACCATCTACTCCGACTCGAAATACGTGGTCGATGCCGTTGAAAAAGGTTGGGTATTCGGTTGGGAAAAGACCGGATTCAAGAAAAAAAAGAACCCAGACCTCTGGCGACAATTCCTCGCCCTTTATCGCAAACACCACGTGAAATTCATTTGGGTAAAAGGACATGCCAATATCCCGGAAAACGAACGCTGTGACCAGCTCGCCGTGGCCGCCTATAAAGCCCCGAACCTACAAATCGATGAATATTATGAAGCAGAACAGAATTCTGACGAACAACTTTTTAGTGAATAGGCAAAAAAAATTGTCAATTGTTAGTCAAGGAGATTCTAAAATAACTATTTTCGCGCTACAATCTAAAACTAGAAAAAGTAACATCATTCATCACAAAAACTTATAGAGATGAAAAAAATATTAATCGTTGGTGCAGGGGGACAAATCGGTTCCGAACTGGTACCCCACTTGAGATCCATTTATGGAAACAACAATGTAGTGGCAGCTGATATTAGTGCTGAAAAATGTAAAGCATTGGCAGAAGCAGGTCCATTCGAGGAATTGAACGCTCTTGACGGGGAAGGTTTCAGTGCCATCGTGAAAAAATACAATATTGACACCATCTTCAACTTGGTTGCCCTGTTGTCAGCCACGGGAGAAAAGAACCCCAAATTAGCCTGGGACATCAATATTGGTGCTTTAACCAACTCTCTGTACATTGCCAAGGATAACAATTGTGCTGTGTTCACGCCGAGTTCTATCGGGGCTTTCGGAAACGATACCCCAAAAGACAAAACTCCCCAAGACACGCTGCAACGTTCCAACACCACGATTTACGGGGTTTGCAAGGTAACAGGCGAGCTTTTAAGCGACTACTACTTCAACCGTTTTGGTGTTGACACCCGTAGCGTGCGTTTCCCGGGATTGATTTCATACGTGACTCTCCCCGGTGGCGGAACCACGGACTATGCCGTAGAGATCTACTACGACGCCATCCGCAAAGGTTCATTCACCTGTAACGTGAAAGAAGGAACCTACATGGACATGATGTACATGCCGGATGCCTTGAATGCAGTTGTACAATTAATGGAAGCTGATCCCAGCAAATTAAAACACCGGAACAGCTTCAACATCGCATCCATGAGCTTCGAACCCGAGCAAATCGCTGCCGAAATCCGCAAACACCTCCCCGACTTCAAGATGGATTACCAGATTGACCCGGTGAAACAAGCCATCGCCAACAGCTGGCCAAACAGCATGGACGACACTTGCGCCCGCGAAGAATGGGGCTGGGCTCCGAAATTCGACCTTACCAGCATGACAAACGATATGTTGATCAAGGTAAAAGAAAAATTCGACAAAGGATTGATCAAATAAAAATATTAAAAAAGCAGCCCAATAAAGGCTGCTTTTTTAATACTTTTATTCATCACCTTTCAAATTTCACCCTTAGGGAACCAGACTCCCGGAATACCTCGATCCCATCCCCGTCAACCTGTCCCATCGGGATGAGACTATTACTAGCCGAGCCACTCTTATAGAAAATCGCCACGTTCCCCCACGGTTCGTAGAGCATAATACTTCCCGCCGTGGGATTACCTCCCCGGGGAGCCCCCTCGGTAGACAACTTCGGTGAAGGATAGAAAATTTTCTCCGCCCCGGCGTAATCGCTCAACTCCACCTCCAACGGCAAGCGAGCCAGAAATGCCTTCGCCGTCACGTTATCCTCCATTGTCGCCGTCACCGTCCGTTCCCCGATAGTAATCTTCACTTTCAGCGAACTCACCTCATCCTCTTCTTCTTCCCGGGTAGCCCCCAACCCTTCAAGCCACGTTGCCACCCGGCTCTCCATCTGGGCAAGCCCGCTTGACGTCAGCAACAAAGTCTCTGTAAAAGTTGCTTGCGGACAAAACCCCCGGGCCTCATTCGCGGAAGTCGATATTCCGCTACTCCCACTCGTGGCAAACAAAGCAACTCGTTTCCCCAACAGCTTGGATCCGTATTCATGTAGAAATGTTTGCATCGGCGTAGCCATACGACCATACCAGATTGGGTAACCGATAAAAATAAGATCATACTTGTCAAAGCCATCCACGGACGTTGCGATAGCCGGGTAATTCCCCCTATCGATAGCCGCCAGTTCCTCGCTTGCCCGGTCAAGCATGGCGTTATAATCCCCCTCGTAAGCAGTCGCAGGTTCCACTTCCAATATATCACAATGAAGTGTCGTGCTAATCTGACGGGCCACTTTTTCCGTGTTCCCGGAACGGGAACTATAAAGAACCAAATATCGACCATTACCGACCGAATCCACGGACATACCGGGTTCCTCGTCCGGTACAAACGAATCATCCCCCGAACTGCCACACGCTGCCATGGACACCAGGACCAACAATATGAACGGAATAAATAATAACTTTTTCATATCTCCACTTTTTATTCAAATTAATAATCGTAGTCTTTTCAATCATACGTTTTACATTGATACAAATGTAGATCGGGAAAAGCGGCCCGCCTGTATACGATTTACAGAAGTTTATACCTGAATTACGGAACTTGAAAACACACCGATTATTTTTCCGATAAAATATCTTATTTTTGTGAGTAACTAATAACGAACAACATGGAAGAGATACTGAAAATAAACAACGTGGACGACTACAACAAACTCTTCGGATTGGAAACTCGCCACCCGTTAGTCAGCGTCGTCGATTTATCACAATCCACCCAATGGCCCACACAGGCAATTTTTAACTACGGCATCTACGCCCTTTTCCTAAAAGACATCAAATGTGGCGACATTCGCTACGGACGGCAGTTCTATGACTATCAAGACGGTACCATCGTCAGTTTCGGCCCGGGACAGATCACCGGGATTGACATGGCTCCCGGAGTTCGCCCCATGGCCCACGGGCTACTGTTTCATCCGGACCTCATCCGGGGTACGGCACTCGGACAAGAGATTCGTAACTACACGTTTTTCTCCTACGAGGTAAATGAAGCCCTACACCTCTCCGAGGAAGAACGCCAAACGATCATGGATTGCCTGAATAAAATACAAGCAGAATTGGAACACGCCATTGATAAACACAGCCGACGGCTGATCACGGCAAATATTGGAGTACTATTGGACTACTGCCTCCGTTTCTATGACCGACAATTCATTACCCGCAACCAGCAAAATAACGACATCATCGTCCGGTTCGAACGTTTGCTGGATGAGTATTTCGATGGCCCGATGCCGCAACAAGAAGGCTTACCCTCGGTCAAATACTTCGCAGACAAGGTCTTTCTTTCCCCGAATTATTTTGGCGACATGATCCGCAAACAAACCGGGAAAACAGCCTCGGAATACATCCAGACCAAGGTCATCGAACGTGCCAAGGAAAACCTACTCTCCTCGGACAAAACGATGAGCGAAATCGCCTACGATCTGGGATTTCAATATCCCCAGCATTTAAGCCGGATGTTCAAACGGGTGGCCGGATGCACCCCCAACGAATTCCGAGCCCAAAATTGATCAAAAAAATGGGTATCCCGTAAATACAAAACGGGTACCCATCGGGTCGTTCTCCCCACGACAAACCTTTTAAGTCCCTTATTTCATAATCATTACATCAAGTATAATAGATCACTTGATGATCACTTCCGGATAAAAAATTATAATCACACTATTAAAATTCTATTAAAACGCTATTTAGTATAGCGCTTTAATAGCGTTTTAATAGCGTTCTAATAGCGCTTTACACGAAAGTGATCAGCTATTGCTCATGTATAATTCCATAAATCATTATTAACAAGGGCATAAATAACCACCTAAAAATCATACAACTAACAATATCAAAAACGATTATTTGGAAGAAAGCTAAAACATTCTCCCCGACAAGCAATTCAAGTTGTCTAAACATCTCTCAAGAAAGAAAAACGGAGATTTTGAAACTTTATATATAAAAATACGAAAATAAAACAGTACATTAGTAACTTTATTTAAGAGGGACAGGCGTTCTTTTATCGCCCATACCCGATATTTTACGATTTAGATTATGCCAAAGAAAGAGAAAAAAAGCAAGAGAGACATCGGTAAAAAAGAATTACACCGATTATTATACGATATATTTTCCGGTAACCCCGATCAAAACTTCAATTACAAGCAACTAGCCCAAAGACTAGGCATCAAGAACATGAATGCCAAGCAATTGATCATGACCGTTCTTTACGAGATGAAAAATGACAATATGCTCACGGAAGAATCAACCGGGGTATTCAAATTCAAGGTAAATACCATTTACGTGACCGGAATTATTGACTTGACGGCCAAAGGTACCGCCTACTTGATCTCGGATGATTGCAAGGAAGACGTTTTCATCCCCCAGGTTGGCTTGAACCACGCCTTAAACGGCGACAAGGTAAAAGTGTTGCTCTACGCCCGGAGTTCCAAAAGACGCCCCGAAGGGGAAGTGGTGGAAATCCTCGAACGCAAGAAAGAGACATTCGTGGGTATCATACAATGCTCCAAACAATACGCCTTTCTCGTTCCCACGGGCAAACAGTTACCCTACGATATATTTATCCCCTTGAACGACTTGAACGGGGCCAAGGATGGAGAAAAAGCCATCGTCAAGATCACCGAGTGGCCGGAGAACCAGAAAAACCCCGTGGGTAAAGTGCTGGAAGTTCTCGGGACACCGGGAGACAACGACACGGAAATGAATGCCATCATGGCGGAATACGAACTGCCCGTGCAATTCCCAACAAACGTGGAAAAAGCCGCGAAGAGAATAAAGGACGCCATCCCGGCAGAGGAAATCAAGAACCGGAGAGACTTCCGGGAGGTCACAACGTTCACGATCGACCCGAAAGACGCCAAGGACTTTGACGATGCCCTCTCGCTCCAAAAACTGAAAAACGGGAATTACGAAGTCGGCGTGCATATCGCTGATGTCAGTTTCTACGTGACCCCGGATTCGGTGCTGGACAAGGAAGCTTACTCCCGTGCAACATCCGTGTATCTCGTGGACCGCACGATCCCGATGCTACCGGAACACCTGTCCAACGGGTTGTGTTCGCTGCGTCCCGACGAGGAAAAACTTTGTTTCTCGGCAGTTTTCGAGTTGAACGATAAAGCCGAGGTAGTGAAACAATGGTTCGGACGGACTATCATCAAGTCAAACCGCCGTTTCACTTACGAGGAAGCCCAAGCCATGATCGAGGGCGGCGAGGGTGACTATAAAGAAGAGATATTAACCCTTAACGATCTGGCACAGAAATTACGGGCCGCCCGTTTCCAGAACGGTGCCATCGCTTTTGACCGGATCGAGGTTCGTTTCGATATTGACGAGAACGGGAAACCCACGGGCGTGTATTTCAAACGCTCGAAAGAGGCCAACAAACTGATCGAAGAATTTATGCTTCTCGCCAACAAAAAGGTTGCCGAAAGAATCGGAAAAGTCAAGGAAGACCAAAAAGCCAAAACATTCGTGTATCGTATTCACGAACAACCGAACACCGAGAAACTGGAAGATTTCGGCCGCTTTATCGCCAAGTTCGGTTATCGCATCCGGACAGGTACACCTCGCCAAATCTCCTCTTCCATGAACAAATTGATGGAAGACGTGCAGGACCGCCCGGAACAGAACATGATCGAAACGCTGGCTATTCGCACGATGGCAAAAGCCGTCTACTCGACGGTGAACGTGGGACACTACGGACTGGCTTTCGACTATTATTCGCACTTCACGTCACCGATCCGTCGGTACCCGGACGTGATGACCCACCGCTTGCTGCAACGTTACCTTGACGGCGGACGCTCTGCCAATGCCGAGAAGTACGAGGAGATGTGTAAACATTGCTCCGACATGGAACAAATCGCCGCCAATGCAGAGAGAGCTTCCATCAAGTACAAGCAAGTCGAGTTCATGAGCGACAAACTGGGCGAGAATTTCATGGGAACGATCTCCGGTGTAACGCAATGGGGTTTCTACGTGGAACTGAATGACACCAAATGCGAAGGACTTGTTTCTATCAACGAGCTGGAAGGAGACTATTACGAGTTCGACGAAGAAAACTACTGCATCGTGGGGCGTCACCACCGGAAAGTGTACCAACTAGGTGATCAGGTACTCGTGAAAGTAGCAAAAGCTAATCTGGTTGCCCGTCAACTGGATTTCGCTCTCGTGGAAAGTACGAGTACCACAACTGCCGCCCCGGCAAAAGTGGTTCCTCCCAAAGCCAGTGGCAGCCGCCAGCGCCCGGAACGTAAACTCCGACGGGGAAGGCGAGGAGATGCTCCCACGAGAAGGAAAGAGAAAAAAAGAAAGAAATAACAATGAAAAAAGTTGAGCTTAAGGCTCAACTTTTTTATGCAACTTACCACATCCCCTACTCATTTTTCTTTCCTTTCAATATTTCCCGCATTTGTTCCAATGTTGGTTTTTTCATCACGATATTTCCCTGCGGATCAATTAAGTAAACAGTCGGAAGAGAATCAAATTTATAAGACTTACGTAATTCGCTTGCCTTGAATCCTTTCGGGTCAATCAATTGTGTCCAAGTTATTTTATCCGTTTCAACTGCTTTTATCCATTTATCACGATCATCATCCAAAGAAATAGAAATAACTTCCAAACCAACCGCTTTTAACTCCGGGTAATATTTAAACAATTCCCGGTTATTCTGCCGACAACTCACACACCAAGAAGCCCAAAAATCCACTAAAACATATTTCCCGCGGAAAGAAGATAATCGAACGAGCTTTCCTTTCATATCGGGTAATTCAAAATCAGGGGCTACACCAGTAAGTTGCTTTGCCTTCAATTTATCATAAGTTGCTACCAAACGATTTTTCATCGGGGTCTCTGTCATATGCCCGTCTAATATCTCCATTACCTTGGTAAAACCAACATAATCAACTTCCCAATAATAAAGTTTCTCGTCTGCCAGAAAATCCCCAATCTGAGTCCCCGCAAATTGACGAATCCCAGAAAGTAAATACTCCTGATTCTCGTCAAACATCTTACCCATTCGATCCGAGAACTGGACTTTCTCTTCCATGTCAGTAATCGCATCATACCCTCGACATTCCGTATTATACGTGGTTTCCCTCCGATCCTGTTCTTTGCGAAATTCGGTAAAACGATTTTGCAAAGATTCTTTTCGAGAAGAAACTAGATAATAATTCTCTCCGGCCTGTTCCAAAGTATAATCCTGGCTCTCGGCATACCACGGAATAGAGATATAATCTTTATCCAAGTCCAGTACCAACATCGTACCCTCAGGTAAACTCCCCGCCCAGGAAAAACTCCCGCCTTCCTTAATCGGAATGGTAAACAACACGCTATCCCGATGGCTCTTCGGGGTCTTCACTTTTATGGTCTTACTTTTCAGGTCTTGTCCGAATTTCCCGTTTAAACGGGCTTGCGGCCCGGACTGACAGGCACAGACCGCAACAACCAAAAATAAAAACAAATATTTCATTCTACTTTATTTTATATACTTCGTGATGGCTTCCCGAATCCCATCACCCCATAATTCTTTCTCCAAGATAATACCTTCCGGAGAGATCAGAATAATAAAAGGTATCCCGTTATAATTATACATTTTCCCGGTAATTCCCTCTGGATCTTGCAATTGTAAATAAGGCAACTTCTCTTCTTCCAAAGCTTTTTCCCAATCCTTTGCTCTTTTATCGACAGAGACCCCAATCACCTGAAGCCCTTTATTTTTAAATTCTTCATTCGCTTTCTTCACAAGAGGTAACGCTTTACGACAAGGTCCACACCAGGAAGCCCAAAAATCCACAAGCACGTATTTTCCCCGGAAAGAAGATAGTTTTACCATTTTCCCGGACGTATCCTTCAATTCAAAGTCAGGAGCCACTGCACCAACAGCACAATTCTTTATCAAGTCGATCCGTTGCTGCATTTTTTCTACTCCATAACAATGACGAATAGAGGCATCAAATTGACTCAACAATGTTTCCTGTTGTTCCACGTCTTGATATGCCGCATACGAGCTGATAACCACGGCCAATGCTTTATTCTTAGAATCCGTAGAAATAGAAGCAAAAAGTTGTTGCATTTGCACATTTTGTAGAGAATCCACTCTGGCCCCGCATTTTTTCAATATAGCCATATTTTCATCCGTCATGGACACCTCGTTATATTCATGAAAAGCCTTGTTATAGGCAGGGATCGCCTCATTCAATTCCTTTGCAACCGGTAAATTTGCAAACACGGCCTCATAAGCAAGAGACAGGGGAGACCCTTTAATGCTTTCTTTGTTAATTCCTTTTTCATTAATAAACCCTGTCACTTCAACATGATCCGAATCCACGAAAAGCATCATGGTCGGTATTTTCATAGAAGGCCCTAGTGGAGCAATCGAAGGAAAATGTATATAAAAAGGCTGACCATAGTCCGTATCCACGGAAAGCTCCAAGGTAAACTTATCATTCACCCCTTTGGCACGTGCCATTTCTTTATTCTCGAAAGTATAAAGAACTACTTCATTATTCCCCAAACCTTTTATATTCCCAGTAACTTTTACCGGCTTTTCAACAGCATAAGCTGTCAACACTGTAAAAAACAGCGCAAAAAATACATACAATGATTTCATACAATACGATTTTAATTATTTATTACGACTATCTTGGATTTGGTAAAATATTATTGTTCAATGTCATTAATTTTGCCGAAATTGGAACTAAATACTGATTAGAATTCGGTGCCAAAGAGAACGTTTCTCCCTTAAATGTCCGGGTTACCGTTTTCGTATAGATACCTTCCTTACACAACCGTTTCATATCAAACAACCGCAATCCTTGATAGACTAATTCTCGACGGCGTTCATCTAGTACGGTTTGTAATAATTTATCATTCGGAACATCCAAAGGTTTGTATGCAGATTCCTGTATTCGCTTCTCCCGCAACAGATCCAACACCTTTAAACATTCCCGATCATTTTTCCGGGCAAGACATTCAGCCTTGGTTAATAACATTTCAGGAACACCAATGCTAAAATCGAATTTATGCAAGAAAGCCGGAGTCTTTTCTTCCCGAGGCTTTCCACTCCGATTCAACCGGGTATAATTGAACTTGTAACGCAAGTCGACTAAAGTATCGTAGCTAGCAACCAATTCTTCGCTTGTAGAGAACGAAGAAAAAAGATCGTTAAACCCATCGCCTCGAAACAATAACACTTCGGGAGATTCCCAAGGATTCGTGGGTCTGTTATTAACACCAGAAGAAGGATTTCCTGGATTTTTAAACGAATAAGTATTATAATCCAGAAGATCACTATTTTGTTCCAAGGCTAATTCTGCATAGTTCAAAGCATTTTCATAATCTCCCAAGAAAAGGTAAATACGAGCGCATAGAGCATACGCCCCTCCCCGGTTAACCCGGTAAAGACTTGATGCTTTCTCTGGCAAATCTTCAGGATTCTTTATGTCCTCTAACAATTGAGCTACAACTTTATCAGATGTCGCACGAGATAATTTAATTTCCAAATCGGAAGTTAAACGTAATGGAACACTCAAGTCTTCAGATGCCGTTTCCGGATCATAAGCTTTCGCATAGCAACTATGTAGCCACCAATAGTAGTACGCTCGATTAAAACGGGCCTCCGCCTTCACTCTTTTTTTATCTACATCTGTTCCTCCGGTCGCTCCATCAATTCTCTCTGCAACCAGATTACATGTATAAATAGCCCCATACGCATCATTCCATATTGGATCATCCTCCGTTTTGGTAAAAAAATCATCCTGCCATAAATAGGCCTTGCCGGAACTATTCATAAAAGAGGATGCCAAGCGATCATCTTCCATATAGCAGTTATCACTCATCACATCTATGAGCGGATACGCCTCACTCGGTAGACTCGGGTCTCCCATCATTTCGCTGAAATCCTGCGTAGAAACCGGTAATAACTTGCCTTTCGGGGTAACATCCAAATAATCATCACAACTATATAAAACAGTCGCTAAAAAAAACATATAAACAAATATCTTTTTCATATCCTGTATTTTATCCGTTAGAAATCTAATCTTAATCCAAAGGTAAATGAAGCCGGTTCACTCAACTGAAGCGTTCCATGTGCCGGATCAACGAACTCAGGATCAATGTCCTCTTTGTTTTTTGTCCACATCCAGAGAGTGTTCGCTTGCGCCGTGAAACTAGCCCGAGCAAACGGAGTCTTCTTCAGCCAGTTTTTCGGTAAATCATAATTAAATAAAATTTCCCGCAAACGAATAAAATCACCTTTACGGATACTATTTGAAGAATAACGAGCCAAACGGTCACGTCCATCCAGATAATGTTCCCAAGTTAACATCGCCGGAATATCCGTGGTGGCTTCATCACCAGGCTTTTGCCAACGTTTCGCCACGAGAGAACTTAAATCGGTTGTTTCCAGCGGATTCATTTCCGGGTATTCCATCCGGAAAACATGACCGAAATTATAAATAAATGAGAACATCAATGTGAAATTCCGATATTTAAAATTTGCAGAAAGACTACCGTTATATTTTGGCAAATAAGTCCCGCTACATACCAATGATTCTAAAACCGCTTCTTTTGTTTTATTCCCCTCTGCATCATATGTCTGAGGATCTCCCGTGTCATCCAATCCTGCCCAACGATAACTCCATATTGCCTCACGGGCATATCCTTCGACAAATCCGAGTACACCCGTCGGGCGATTGATTTCCGGGGCACCATCCGAGATATTATTTTTCGTGATCTTATTTTTATTATACCCGAAAACGAAATCCATGTTCCAAGTAAAGTCTTTCGTACGAATAACATCTGCATTCAAATTAATTTCTACCCCTCGATTGCGCATATTAGCAGCATTTACAAGAAGTTCATCAAATCCTAACGTAGGATCCATTAACGCATTTCCTAACAAATCAAAACTACGTTTTTGATAGTATTCAAACGTGAAATTCAACCGGTTAAATAATTCTCCTTCTAAGGCGAAGTTTAACGTCTGAGTACGCTCCCATCTTAATTTATCATTGGGTGGAGTCGAAACTCGTACATAATATTCTTTAGTCGTATTCGAAAAACCTCTACTTCCTACTAATAATGGAGTGGAAGAACCACTTCTATCAAAATTTCCTGTCAACCCATAAGTAATACGAGGGGTCAAGCGGTTAATTACATTTGAATGGAAGAAATCCTCCTCTTGAATATTCCAACTAACACCTACAGACCACAAAGGATTTCTACGATATTTTTTATCCGCACCGAATAGATTGGATTCATCTATACGGAAAGTTCCACTCAAAGAGTAACGTCTATCATACGTGTAGATCAATGAACCATAATAAGATACTTCTCGAGTATCATTAAACTTAAAGCTATCATAATTAGCAGCATCATAGCTCTGATAATCACCATTCCACCAAATATGCCAACTTGCCAAGGCAACTTGATCAAAAGTTTGCCAACTTTGTAAAGCATCATTATACCCTAACTTGCGGGATGTATTTGTCTGATTGGTATGCTTTCTCAAATCAAAACCAGCAACTGCATTCACGTAATGTTCCCCCTCCTTACCAAATACTCGATTTAAAGAAGCTCCAATTTTAAGAGAATGCGTGGTTCCATTTGTCTCTGTCATATCCAGCACATCTCCTTTCGGTAAATAATAAACCAATTCTCCATTCTCCTCCATCGTTAAGGGGTTAATTATACCTGTCCTAACATCATATGAATCTTGACTCTGAATATTTTTAGTCTCTCCATTTGTTCGCTCGTACTGATAATCGACAGAAGCCTTTAATCCTTCCAAGATAGTAAAGTCCAAACCAACCTTCGTTCTCACATTAATCTGGTTTGTCCGACTATTCATCAAATCAATCTCATCTAATATGTTAAAACTACTATTCAAATAACCCTTTTCTAACATTTTTTTGTTTGTAGCATCATTAAAAACAGAGATATCCTCCAAACGCTCACCCGTTTCTGGATCACAAATCAATTGATAGGGTAACATTTGCTGAATATAGCTTCCTACGTCATATCCATCTTCCTGCCTGTCATAAGTTACATTCACATCCGCCCGTAAAGTCAAACGAGGATGTAACTCATAACTATTCTTCATCATAACGTTGATAGACTGCGAATCATCTCCTTTATACCCGCTATGTTGACCACGATAACTTGTAGAAAGGAAATATGTCAATTTTTCGCTACCACCAGATATAGAAAGATTATGTTGTTGCGTGAACGCATTCCGTAATAATTTATCCTTGATCTGATTCTTATTAGATATATTGCCTAAAGAATCTAATCTCGTCATTAACTGATCACGAGTAATACTTTGGTTCTCATAATCAAAAATCGCAGAATAAGCCGGAGAATAACCAGAAGTAGCATCTTCATAAATGTATCCCCCTATCAAACCTTTATCAAACGATTCTAGTTCATAATCTACAACGGTCTTACTATCAGCCCGACGTAAATCGTCAAAATCGTACTTACTTTCCACTTTAAAATTACCGGAATAAGAGACACGCATCTCCCCTTTTTTTCCTTTCTTAGTTTCGATTACGATTACACCGTTAGCAGCCCGGGCTCCCCAAATTGCCGCAGCTGCCGCATCTTTCAAAATAGAAATACGTTCGACCAGATTCATGTTATCCGGTAATTCATCGACTTCGAAACCATCCACAATATACAATGGTTTGGTTCCTGCATTAATAGAACTACCACCACGAATACGAATATCATTATTATATACCGTTAACCCGGGAACGGCTCCTTCCAATAGACGATCCAAGCCGATACTACCTCTCAATTCAATAGTCTCCGGACGAATGGACGAAAACGAACCCGTAGTATTAATCTTATTCAAGGTTTGGTACCCCGTACATACCACGTCTTCCAATTCTTGTGCATCCATTTGCATAACGACATTGTAGGACAAACGATTGGGAGCAATCTTTACATCTTGGGTTTTCATCCCAACCATACTAAATTGTAAAATAACGCCCTCTAATTTAGCAATCTCCAATTGAAAATTACCATCAGCATCAGTAGCCACCCCCACCGTGGTTCCTTTGATGATTACGGATACCCCCGGTAAGGGTAAACCCGTCTCGTCGACAACATTTCCCTTAACCGTGTGTTTCTTCTCCTGAGCCACACGGGAAACCACGATATGGTCTGCCAAGATTTCATAAGCGAAAGGCTTTCCTTTAAAAACAACATCCAAAATTTCACTTACGGTTTTACCCGTGAAATTCTGCTTATTTGCCTGAAAACCCTGCACATCTTCGTGATTAAACACGAACTTTAAATTTGTTTTTTGCTGGATCAAATCGAATAATTGAACAAAGGTCACTTGCTCAAATTTCAGATTGATTCGTTCCTGCTGAGACCAAACTTTCGCACTTAGCCCCGAACACGTTAACAGAACGACCAGACACGCCAACTTCATTTTAATCATGATTCGGTTCAATTTTTGAATTGTTTTTTTCATAACTTTGTTGCTGTGATTAAACATGATTCCCCGCCAAGGGAATTTTAAATTACTCCGGAATATGCGCCAACATATTCCGGCCTTTTTTATTGTATTGATTTTTTCTGCACGATTAATGTTTTTCCATCCAGTTTCATCTTGATTTTTTTCGTTTTCTCCAATACTTCGATTACTTCTTCGATAGAAACGTTACGACGGAACCATGCTGTGAAATGATAATTTTTCACTTCCACGTTCTGGTAGTACACGTCGAAATCATACCAACGCGCCAATTCGTTGATAATATCTTCCAAACGAACCTCTTTAAAACTAAATGTACCTTCCCGCCAACCGATGACATCCGTCACATCTACTTCTTTCATGACCAATTGACCATCAACGAGCAGAGCCTGTTGTCCGGGATACATTTTCTGAACGTCCTTTCCCCGCTCCAGTTGTACACTTCCCTCGACCAAGGTCGTAGTCACACGCTCACCAGGATAATTCCGTACATTAAATTGTGTTCCTGTCACCCGAATATCATAGTCATTTATTTTCACAATAAAAGGTTTTTCGACGTTCTTTGCCACCTCGAAATAAGCCTCTCCCCGTAGTTCGACCTGACGTTTATCCCCGGAGAATGTAACCGGAAAACGGATATCACTATCCGAATTCAACCAAACCGTTGTTCCATCGGCCAAGACAAGTTTATATTCTCCACCTCGCGGGATCGAGATCGTGTTATAAACTTCCTCAACAGGTGCCACATCTCCAACTTGTTTATATATTAACTCATTATCCGTAGAATTCGAAATCTCCGCACCTTGTTCACTCATAGCGGCAACACGCCCAGCGAGCTCGACTTGTTCCCCGGTAGATAATGTCAACACGGCAAGTTTTCCTCCCGGCTTAACCGTCGGTTCAACATAAACAACTTGTCCCTTTTCCTGTTCCCAAGTAAACAAAAGAAGTCCAACACACAAAGGCAACAACATGATTGCCGCATACTTCAACACTTGACGTGTCCGGGAAATTTTTCGAACCGGACGAATCTTTTTCCAAGTTTTTTCACGATCAATTCTGTTTTTCACGGAATACGCCATCACTCCTGAACGAATCTTTAATAACTTCCGGAAATACTCTTGGTGAGAAGGATTTTTATACCATTCTTCAAAACATACTTTTTCATCCTCCGATAATATTTCGGAAGCAAGCTGTTTCATGATTATTTCTTCTAACTCCTTTTCCATTTTTCCTGTATTACATTCTAAAGACAGGAAAAGAAATAAATCGAGT
The DNA here is from genome assembly GCF_015560935.1 of Butyricimonas sp. BSD2780061689_150309_C8. NCBI lineage: Bacteria > Pseudomonadati > Bacteroidota > Bacteroidia > Bacteroidales > Odoribacteraceae > Butyricimonas > Butyricimonas sp. BSD2780061689_150309_C8. The sequence goes on along the minus strand of NZ_JADMSV010000020.1, from coordinate 30,043 downwards.
GGCTCAAAAAATAAAAAAATTAAAGATTATTTATTCAGATGCACTTTTCCCCTTGAAATAAAGGGCAAAAAATAATATCGGATAAGAAACTTCTTTGCGCAATTCTTCTCGCAGGAAAGCGTAGGCTTTCTTCACATGATCTTTTACCGTATTCAAAGAGATTCCTAATAGATCTGCAATTTCAGCGTAGGATTTAGATTCTATCACGCATAGTTCCAATACCATTTTACGTTTTTCCGGTAACTTATCCAACAATTTACCTACATCTTCTATGAATTGTTCTGGATCTTCATCATCATCTTGTATTTCCTGCAACAAATAATATTGTTTATATTTATCCACCACTTGTTGATGTTCCAGATAATTTAAACAACGATTTTTTACGGATAACAACAAATATCCCTCAAGATTTTGAACACTTTTCAACTCCCCCCGTTTTTCCCACAAACGAACAAAAACTTCCTGCACAACATCCTCCGCGACAGCAAAATCATTTGTATAAAACGTCGCTTGCTGCACCATTCCAACATACAACAAATCAAACAAGGACTTAAATTCTTTCTCATCCCCATTTATTAAACGATCTTGATTTATTGGAACTTTTGATGTCATAAAATGAACGTTTAATAATAAAAAACTCTCGAATAAAATCGCAAAAACGAATATTATTCAAATTTTTGGCAACTAGTTATTTATAATTTGCACAAATTCCTACATAAGTGAACGCCGTAGCTAAAATAGGCTATTATTAAACGTTCATTTAATGATACAAATATAAAATTTATTCTTAGAATCTTTAGCCCGATACAATAATAAGATTACCACTCCATCCAGAATAGAATGATAACTAATTATACCTATCCAACTTTGACTATAAAACGATCAACTTTTCCAACGTTTCAGCATTGGAAAGAATTGTTGCATCTCGGCACGAGCCTCTTCTTTCGTGTAAGGATGCTCCATGTCTTTATTGAATTCGTCGAGAAATTGCAGACAGTGGTCAATCATCTAGTTCATCGTGCAATCTTCAGTAAAAGCCCCGTCACGATAGCAGTAAGAACAATACTCTTCATTTCGGGAACCATCCACGTTACGACCAAATTGTTCGTCTGCCGTCATCGGCATCCCGCAACTCTGACAAAATTTGTTTCCCATAATCTAGGTTTTAGGTTTTAAATTATGGCAAATATATGAATTTTATCATCTTGTATATCTTTTGGGGAACTTATTACGCCTACTATTCGTTCAATATAAAGATTAAAAAGGATAGAAATGAAAACATTATTTATTACAACATTATTGGTAGCAGGAATGCTGACAACATACACTCAAGCTTGTACCCGTGTGGTATATCTCGGTAAAAACGGGATGGTTGTAACAGGTCGAACCATGGACTGGAAAGAAGATTTAAAATCCAATATTTACGTGTTCCCCAGAGGAATCGAGAGAGCGGGGGCGGACAAGGGGAACACGATTCATTGGAAATCCAAATACGGAAGTGTCATCACGGCGGGATACGACATCGGTACTTCTGACGGGATGAATGAAAAAGGTTTGGTGGCCAATCTCCTATACCTGACAGAATCCGATTATTACCGTCCAAACGACACTCGTCCGGTCATGGGAATCAGCATCTGGACCCAGTACGTGCTTGACAATTTTGCAACCGTGGATGAGGCCGTAAAGGAGCTAAGCAAAGAGACATTCCGGATAGACGCACCGGATATGCCGAACGGGGCGAAATCAACTTTACACTTGGCCATTTCTGACGCATCAGGGAATAGCGCCATATTTGAATACATCAAGGGAAAACTCATCATACACGAAGGGAAAGAATATCAAGTCATGACAAACTCTCCTTCTTACGAACAACAAATCACGCTAAATAATTACTGGCAACAAATCGGTGGCCTGGTAATGTTACCGGGAACCAACCGGGCTGCAGACCGTTTTGTCAGGGCATCATTTTACATTAATGTTATCCCGCAAACAGACAATCAACGAGAAGCAGTAGCCGGAGTTTTTAGCGTTATACGCAATGTATCGGTTCCTCTTGGGATTTCTACCCCGGCACAGCCTAATATCTCTTCCACCCGATGGAGAACGGTCGCCGACCAAAAGAATAAAGTATATTTCTTCGAATCCACGATGACTCCCAATGTATTCTGGATTAACATGAAAGACCTAGACTTTTCAGAAGGTGCATCTGTCAAGAAATTAAACCTTGCAAACGGAGAAACTTACGCGGGGAATGCGGCCAAGGACATGGTAAACAGTCCCTCGTTCAAATTCTTGTTCGAAGTGATATAAAAGGAATGATTTGATTAAGTCCATGAGGTTTGAGAACTTCATGGATTTTATACTTTATCATTGCAGTTGCCGGATTCGTACCTCAATTCCCGGAATATCTTTCAAAGAAGATTTCAATTCTTCCACGTTCGTCTCCCCGTAATGATAAGGGTAAAGGACTTTAGGTTTTATCACTCGTGCCGCACGATCCGCTTGGAGAAGGGTCATCGTGTAAGGCTGATTCACGGGTAAAAAGGCAATATCAATATCTTTCAAATTTTGCATTTCCGGAATATCTTCAGTATCTCCTGCCACATATACTTTTGTTCCCCCGAACGTCAATACATATCCGTTATCCCGGTCTTTCGGGTGATAAATTTCCCTTCCCGGAGTCGTGTTATAGGCCGGAACCGCATCCAATTCAAACCAAAAACCAGGTTTGAGACGATCCCCGTTTTTCATGACTTGCCCTTTGCCCAATTTCTCCCGGGAAGAGGCATTCGTGATCAGGAGCGTCCCTTCTTTCTCTACCGCCGAAATGGCTTTCGAATCCAAATGATCGCCATGTTCGTGGGTAATCAAGATAACATCTGCTTTAGGTAATTTACTATAATCAGCATAATCAGAAACCGGATCAACATACATGATCTTACCATCGTACTCAAACATCAAGCTACCATGCTTGATAAAAGTAATTCTCAACTCCTTCCCGTCTTTCGTTTTGAAAAAATCCGTCTCGAACTTTCCAGTCTTAGTTAACATACCTAGCGTAATCAATAATATCACTACTGTCGTTTTCATGATAACTTCAATTTTAATGGTAACAATCACCAGATCGTAAACTTACTTCAGATCTACACCCAAAGTTATGAATTATTTGCCAATAATTTATAACGTCGAAACCAATTCTCGTTGTTTTCGAAAGAAATGAATACGCTGCAAATCACCACTTTCCGATATTAAAGTAGAAAAACGTTTCAACGACGAAATCCAATTCTTCACGCTATCAAACGTCTTGTCATCTAAAGAGGCCACGGAATTCAGGGTAAAAGCTTTGATCAATGAAAGTTTACATTTCTGAGTTAAAATATACGAGTAGGTCGTGTCAAAATTAATATTGGATATGTAGAAATTTATCCTGTGCCCATTATCAAATTTTCCCCGGGCTGCAAGCCGTTCCGTGTAATCCAAAAGACGATACAATTCCTCTTTTAGCTCATGCACATCATTATCAGAAATCAAGTTCACGCTCGAAAAATATTTAATGTCATTGATTAAATACATGAAGATCATGTTATCAAAGATAAAACAGGAATCTTTTACCCTCTGGGTTTCCGTGATAAAATTTCTTTGAATCTGTACCATACGCTCCGGAATAACAATCTCATGTAACGGCTGCACGGAATCCAGACCATCATGTTGTGCTTTCCACTTGAACAAATAAAACCGGGTTAGGTATTTATATTTTAAATAGAGTGCCTGTGGGAGAATATTGGTAGACGAAGCTGCCTCCGAATACGTGTTCGGTTCTATCGAACGGAAAACATCTACAAAATTATCCATCATGTCAAGATCTATTTCCAACGGATTGATAAATTCTGTCAATTTCAACTGGAAAGGCCGACTTTTAGGCGAAACCGACTCCAATATTCCGTCAATCGAGATATTCATCTCTTTAGAAATTTGGGCTGTCTCCAACAAGGTAAACGGGACATCCCCTCGCAAACGTCGATAAATAGCCTCTTTACCGATACACAACAAATTCCCCAATACACTTGCTAGATTTTCTTCATAAGGGAGTTTCTCCCGGATTGCTTTCAATAAATTATCATGTAAAACTTCCTGTTTCATTTCATGTCGCTCTTTAATCATCATTATAATCGTAAAGCAATCAAATCTCCACCATGTTATCAAAAAACGTTCAGGATTTTTGCCGATTAGTATACACTCCTCTCTGGATAGACATTTCGGACGAAAACGTATAGAAATGTTTTCTTATTGCCCCGACTAAGATATATTTTTTTCTAAATAAATGCAAATACATTTTCTCTCCCTAGAAATAAAAAAAATGATTTTATACAAAATAACCTTCAAAGTAATTTTACAAAAACAAGACGTTTTTTCACTTAACAAAGCTCTCATCGCATTTTGTTTCAAAAATTGAATTAACGCAAACCCATAGAATTCAATATTTTCAAAATTAGATACAAAAACATCCCGACCATATCTATTTAGAAACGTTACAGATAAAAATCAACCCGAATTTCTATCTGAATTCACAATCCTCTATCTAATTTTGTTACAAACAAACGTCTAATGAAAAACACATTAATTTACATAACAATGATTTGTTATATCATCTACGGCCACATCCAATTCCACATCCAGAAATAATCCGGAATGTCAGACAGGGAATCTGTTCCTATTTTTCCTGTAAAACGGATTATACCAATATCGTGTCCCTGGCCGGGCGATCAGCTCCAGAGCAACCTCAACACCTACACACAGCCTGACTGATCGCCATTTCTTTTTTCATTTTCAGGAATTATAATATACTACATTTTTTATAACTTTGTGATCATGCAAAAATTCCAAGCAAATGCTAACATTTATTATCTCTATCGGTCTATTAATCGTCGCTTATTTTACCTACGGTAAATTTGTTGAACGATTTTTCGGAGCCTCATCCACAATTGCGACTCCGGTGAAACGCCTGGCAGACGGGGTGGATTACCACGAGCTTAAACCTTGGCGTATTTTCGTTATCCAGTTCTTAAACATCGCTGGCCTAGGACCTATTTTCGGGGCTATACTAGGAGCGGCTTACGGTCCGATGGCTTACGTATGGATCGTGATCGGCTGTATTTTCATGGGAGCGACTCACGATTATTTTTCCGGTATGCTTTCTATCCGCCACGACGGAACAAGTCTACCTGATATTGTCGGGAAATACCTCGGGAACAATGTGCGTAAATTCATGACGTTTTTCACGGGATTTTTATTACTGGCCGTGGGAGTCTCTTTCGTGAACGGACCGGCAGATTTACTCGGTAACCTGACAAACATGAGTATGACACCCTGGCTATATGTTATCTTTGCCTACTATATTCTAGCCACGTTACTTCCCATTGATAAAATTATCGGTAAAATCTACCCGTTCATGGGATTGGCCTTAATATTCATGGCCGTGGCCGTGGGCAGTTATCTACTTTACGGGGGATTTTCCGGGAAACTTTATCTTGAAGAATTAACCTTCGACACGATGAAAAATATGCACGCAGACCCGACAAACAATATTCTTTTCCCGATGTTATTTATCGTGATCTCCTGCGGTGCCATTTCCGGGTTCCATGCCACGCAATCCCCCATGATGGCACGTTGTATGACAGATGAAAAATACGGACGCCCCATCTTTTACGGAGCCATGATTTCAGAAGGAATCGTGGCCATGATCTGGGCTACCGCTGCCATGGCATACTTTGGGGGTGCGGAAGGCCTGAATGCCGCTGCCACGGCAGGAAAAACACCCGCTATTATCGTGGATGCAATCTGCAATTCGTGGTTAGGACGTTTTGGCGCGATTATCGCTATTATCGGGGTTGTTGTTTGCCCGATTACATCCGGAGACACGGCATTCCGTAGTATGCGATTGATCATTGCTGACGCTTTAAAATTCAACCAGAAACCGATCAAGAATCGTCTTATCGTTTCTATCCCGATATTCATCATCGCCTATCTACTTTGTAACGTGGATTTCTCCACGATATGGAAATACGTGGGTATCGGGAACCAAGTGTTAGCAACCATCACGCTATGGACCGCAGCCACCTATTTGGCTAAAAAAGGAAAAGCTCATTGGATGATGTCTATCCCTGCCACATTTTTAAGTATCGTATGTACGACCTATTTCCTGATAGCCCCTTATAAAGTGGGTGGTTTGTATCTTTCCCCTTCTATCAGCTACCCGATAGGAGCGATCGTGGGAATCGGTCTTTTCGTTCTGTTTTTCACGAAAATTACTAGGAATAAATAAAAAAAGGCCGCCCACGCTCGGGCGGCCTTCATCACACAAAGAAAACATTATTAATTCATTCGAATAGCTCTAACTGCTTTTCCCCCACTTCTTTTCTCTCCCTCTGCATTATATTTCTCTTCTTCCATTTTCGCCTTATCCGCTCCAAGCGTATCCCCGTTTTTGGTTAACAAGCGAGCTTTAGAATTCATCAAATTAGCTTTGGCAAAATAATCTTTTGTCTGGGCACATCTGGCATCGATCCAATTGATTCCCTCCTGCACGAGAGTCTTGTCATCACAACCGGTTAACGCCTCAATATTATTTTGGAAATACATTTGCTCTTCACCATTCCTGAACACGTTGTACTTGAATGCCTCACGCATACTATTCAACATTCCTTTATAATCACCTTTCCGAACATACTCGGCGGTGTATAAACTAGCCAAAGCTCCCGGGATAAAAGCATAATCCAAAGACTGAAGTAATTTAATCAACTCGGCATTTCTAGCCTCGTTAAACTCCCCGTTTCCCGGACGCCAATACGTGATTTCAGCCACGGCTCCCTTAATCGAATTTTCCAATTTATAATCTACCACTTCTTTACCGGCTACTTCATAGAAACGCCCGATATTTGCAATCACTTGACGTATAGGCTTTGATAACGGATCGCTCACGTTCTTTTTGATCAACTCCCAATTATCCTTGGTTACAATCTCGTCATCCGACAAGGCGTTCAAATATTCAGCGGCAACAGCCCCTTGTTTTTCCTGCATATAAGCAGAGGATAGAGCATTCAAATAACGACTTAACAGATCCGTACTCCGCTCCCCAGCCTCGTATCGCTTCGTCAATCCACTCAAATTGTTTTGTGGATCTTTTGCCACCTTTCCACCTTCCATTAACCATTCGGCGGAACCGGCCCCAACCATCTTATGAACCACCTGCTGCGTATTCGGGTCCACAAAAACCAAAGTTGGGAAAGCCTTCACTTCAAATTTATCTTTCAACATCACGCCATCCGCATCCTTTTCCATATCATACTTCACGTTCACGAAATCCGCATTAAACTGATTCCCCACGTCCTCACGGGTAAACACCTGTGAGGATAACATCTTACAAGGCCCGCACCAAGAAGTGTAACAATCGATAAATATCAACTTCTTCTCTTTCTTAGCCTTTTTCAAAACTTTCTTCCATTCTTTCGTCTGTTCGAAAGTAATCCCCTTGCTTTGAGCCTCTGCGCCCCAAACAATCCCGGCCATCAAAACGATTAATACAAATAATTTCTTCATTACATAAACTTTAATTGAACATCCTCTCGTAATATCACTATTTAAATTTTTTCTGCAAACTGGCAATAATAGTGTCGAACTCTTCGGTCATTCCTTTCTTGAATTCTGGCGAAAGTTCGTCAAACCCATTGTAAACAGACAACACGACCTCACATTTTTTGTCTCCTTTGGGATGAACTTCAAAAGCATAAACCCACTGTTTATCGCCCGCGTAATCCGATCGGGTAACAAAATAACAAATCTTGAAGATATCATAATCAATCACGCTGATATATTGACTCCTTTTTTTGCCATCTTTCCCGGTCAACTCGATTTTAGCATTCAAAGCCTTCTCCTCGCAAGTAAATTCCTTCACGCCCGAAAACTTCTTGTAACTTGCCGGTTCCGAGATGTAATCCCACACTTTTTGAGCAGATGCTTTCAACACGATCTTTTTCTCGATAGCAGGCGGTATTTTCTTCGCTGCAGTCATTTGTGCCGAAGCCAATCCGGACATGCAACACATCAATACAAAACAAAGTAATATTCTCATTTCCTTTACCATTATATATTCTAAAAGAAGTAGGGAGATGCATGCAAAGAACTGTGTGATAAGAAGAAGCATTTACTCCCGACCTTACACGCCATCCCCCTGCCCCTTTTTTACTACATCCCCATCGCGGGCATCGCCACGCTCTTCTTTTTACCACTAAGCAATTCCTCTAGCTTATCCGTCAATGCCTTTCCCCGCAAATTCTTTGCCACGATTTTCCCCTCCTTGTCCAAAACCAAAATATAAGGGATTCCCGAGAACTGGTATTGTTTCATCACGTCTTTTCCAGCCTTCGGAGCCTGCGCTTGCGCCCAAGGCATATTCTCTTCCTTCATGGCTTTTCTCCAAGCGGCATCATCTTTATCAATCGAAACACTAAAGAATGCCACACCCTTGTTGCTATACTCTTTATAAGCCTCCTTCAAGTGAGGAATTTCAGCCCGGCAAGGTCCGCACCAAGAAGCCCAAAAATCAAGTACAAGAATCTTTCCTTTAAAATCCTGAGGTCCTAACTTTTTCTTTCCATCAGGGGTAGGGAATGAAAATTCCGGGGCAACTTTCCCCTCGGCCAAACGTTCTTTTTGAGCTTTCGCCTCAGCCATTTCTGCCTTGTATTTCAACAAGGGAGCATAATTCGGATTCTTACTTTCCAGACGAGATAGAACCTGTTTTACTAATTCCTCGTTTTCTTCTCCTCTCAAAGCCGGTAATATTGCCAACACACTATTCCGATCAGCATAATTTTCTGCTAAAAATTTAGCTCGCGCTCTCGATTCATTTCCCAACATATCATAAAATTTACCGGAAACTTCTTGTTTTGCCTGATCATCAATCCCTGGAATACGATACACGCCTTGAGAAATACCAATCATTAATTGATACCCCCGGTATCCATCCCAATTCATTAAATTCATTAACTCATTGTTCGGTCCACCTTTAATATACACGTAAGGCGGGTTCTTTATTTTTATCTTAGCCGTGTCCTCTCCCCTGAAATTAATCTCCAAATCCTCGTCCTCTGCCCAGAATTGTACAGATTGCCACTTTTGACAGTCCAACGTGTAAACACCCGGTTTATCCACCTTCATTTTGAATTCGTATGTCCCATCATCTTTTACCTTGCACGAATCGATAATTGTCTTGTCGAATCCTTGCCGTTCAATAATTTCCATGTTGAACCGGTTATAAGGGAATTTCACTTTCCCTTTGATTGTGATCGTTTTCTGGGCGAAAACACTACTTGTACTAACCATCATACAAGTGAATAACAATAATCTTAAAATCTTTCTCATAAATATCATTTTAGTCCATTAAAATCCCTTCGTTTACTGCACATCAGCCTTCAAATCTTTTGCCAGTTTTTCAAAATATGTCCGGTAAGACATCATATTACTTTTTCCTTCTGCCTCATTTTTAGCAGCTCTAGCTGCCGCCTCATCAAACCACTTAGCCGCCAATAATCTTAACTCCTTATCTTTACATTGCTTATTTACCCGTAATCCCCAATTATAAAGTAGCAGATCGGAAACTTTATTTTGCTTGATACGCTCTGTACCTAAAGCGATATAAGTCTTCCAATCGCCAATCTTCTCCGCATTCATCATTTCCGCACCAGAAGCAATATCCTCCCTGCCATCCACTTTTGCTTTTTCCATGCGTTTTACGTAACGTTTAAAACCTTTTTTGTCCAACACCATCTGATCTCCTTCTTTATGCACAAACTGGTTAGCACCACTACCCCACACATTTTGAATTTTCCGTTTTACATCTTGTTCTCCGTAAATAGAATAAAATTCATCCCGATGTTCATACACGTATTGAAACAAATCTGAATCAACATCATTCACATACTTGGCAAATATATCCCAATACTTTCTCTCCTTTAAATTATTCTTGTCTAACGTGGCAAAGTAATCCAAACTTACTCTCTCTGCCTCTTTATCTAAGGAGGCATTTCCTAAATAAGTAAGATATGCTTGAATCAATTCCGGTTCCCGGTTACCCTTTTGGTATTCATCATCCGCATAGGCTAACCCTTTCCCATCAAAAGCGAGCTGAGCTTGTTCCATCAATTCCTTCAATCCTGGCGCCCCAACAAGGCAATGTACAACTTCCCCCTGCCCGTTAATAAAAAGTAATGTAGGATATGCTTTCACTTCAAAACGATCTTTTAAATTTATCCCTTCCCCTTTTTCCATATCCATTTTCAGGTTCACGAAATGCTCGTTGAAAAAGTTGGCCGCATCCGGATCAGTAAACACGGTTTTCGCCAGTTGTTTACAAGGTCCGCACCAAGAAGTATAACAATCCATGAAAATAAGTTTATTCTCTTGTCGCGCTTGCTCCAATGCCCGATTCCAGTCCCCTTCGATAAATTCAATTCCTTTGGCCTTCTCTAAAGCCATTTTCCCATAACCAATAAACTCATCTCCTTCCGTGTATCCGCTCTCCATATAGACCAATTTCCCGTCACCATTAATAAACAGGAATGCCGGATAACCACTCGTGCCATATTTTTCCGCAAGTTCTTTCTCCTTTCCGAAATGCATTTTCAAGTTTATAAAATTCTGGTTATAGAAATCAGCCACGTTATTCAACGAGAATACATTTTTTACCATCAACATACAGGGCTGGCAATAATCCGTATAAGCATCAATAAAAATCAAGCGATTTTCTTTCTTCGCTTTCGCCATCGCATCCTTCAAACTGATCTCTTCAAATTGAATCGAACGGTTGTTATTTCTTTTCACCTCTGCGTCTTTCAAAGCCTTATTTCCAACTTCCACGAACTTTTTCGGTTTTTGAGCCAAAAGATAAGGACTTACCACCCCAAGAATATCCCCATTAGGCATAAAGAAACCATATGTCGGGTACATATTCATCATTAGTTTAGGAGCAAATGCTTGACCTGCCTCAGACCCCATATCAATATGAATAGCAATCACGTGCTGATCACAAAAATTCATAATTTCCGGAATAGAGAACAATTTTCGCTCTGCAGCATCTTGTTTTTTCTGATCCTCCGGGGTTCTCGCTTTTCGCATAGCGTCCACCAACACGATCTTTCCTTCTTTCTGCGCCAGCTCTGCCGCCTGTTCCCAAGTCAGGTTTTTAAACACTGATTTATACTTTTGGGCGTTCACCGATACAGTCAACACCAGCAATAAACAAGCAAAACCTATGATCCTAGATAATTTATTTATTTTCATTGATAACCATTTTAGAAGTTCCCCCTCATACATTCACGAGGGGGATATTTTTATTCTTTATTCATCATATCAATAATTCTCCCGAAGCCGGTATATTCCTCAACCTCTCCATCCAACTGTCCGTTCAACTCATTGAATTTAATTTTGTACACTTTTCCGGCCGCCCCATCATAAGTTGCCACGAACAACATACGCCCACTGTAATCTTCATTGGCTGAATGCGTGTACAATTTCATGGAAACAATCTCCTCTCCTGATGTTGAAAGCAATTCAGTTACAGCCCCGTTGAACACGTAACTATAAACCTTAGAAGTTGTCGCATAAAACAATACATCACCCCGAGTTCCGAAAGTAAAGTATTTTGCATCATCAATATTTTGTAAATCACTTAAATCGTAAATCTCCAATGCTAAAGGCTTAGAAACATCCCGAAGATCTGCAGTATAAAGCGAAAGCTTCCCAGCATTTAATTCATCTTTAAATAATGCACAAGTAATACCATCTCGACCTTGTCCCAAATACTCCAATTTAAGTTTCATGGTCTCATTAGTATTAATCGCTCCAGTATTAAATTTCCCTTCTGGAGTCATCGGAAAACCAGCAGCGCCACTACTATTTATAGTAATAAACTGACCTCTAGCATTACTAATATCATTATACAAAACAGCACGAACAGTATTGCCTGTCACAGGAACCGGAGCTATAAACGGATTAACTTTATAAGCAGTCCCCCAAGCTCCTATAGGTGTAGTGTATTTATCCTCCTGTCCCAGCATATTCCATCTGATCGTATACATCTCATTATTATTCACGAATACTTCGACTTGTCCATACATCGGGCTAGGATAATAAAGAGCCATCGGAGCATTTTTCGCTGGTTGAGTGGAAAACAAAGTAGAATAATCTTCAGTAATAACTTCATAAGTTCCAGCTTTCATTTTGTACATCCCGTCCTCTTTGAAAAGATATAAATGATCATATTGATTGTTCATATTCCTTCTTCCCAAGAACTTTCCATCCCGTAATTTCTTTCCTCCATTAGCCGTAGCAAAATAATTCCGAACAATACCTGTCTGAATCGAAGACAAGTCCGGAACAATTTCACGATCACGAATAATCTGAAAATCTCCATCTCCACTAGCGGCTTCGTCATAAATAAGCCACCCAGCCATAGAATTAACATTCAATTCAAATTTATAATCTGTACACGAGCCCATTTCTTTATGCGTCACCTTCAAAACTACATAATATTTATCCGGCTCATCAATTAGCTTGTACGACAATTGCGGTTTATCTCCAATAATTTTCTTCGGAATATAAGCATCATCATCATCTTTTTGTGGTTGTTGAGTGTACAAACCCCATTCAAAATTATAGTCATCCGCAGAAGAACCGGCTTGATACTGTATCTCAGGATTTAAACTTAATTCGTCATAGCGATCACGACTAATCTTACCTCCATTCTCTTTTACTTCCGGTATCTCAACTATTGCATCTTCAATTTCCGTATAATCATAATTTCCTTTATCATCAATACATGAAGCAACAGAAAATAGTATTACCGAAAGAAATAATAAATGTCTTATCTTATTTTTCATAAACTCTAAATTTTAATTCATCAATATACCAATACTCCAATAGACTTAAATATCAGGTACCAGCAGAGAACCACATTTTACTTCCATCGTCATCCGGTAACCATTCCCCGTCATGATCTGCAGCATATTTTTCTAATTTAGCATTCAACTCATTCTGCATTGCTATAATCGGAGTATAATTCCATCCCGCATAATCTTTCAAATCAATAGTACCTAAATGTTCAAAAACGAATTGGTATTTATTTTTCGTACATTTACCCCAGAAATAAGGTATTGCTCCTACATCTGAAGTCGTACTTGCATACCAATTTTTGGGGAAATCACCGGCAAAAGAAAGTTTCATTTTCCCATAGACCCCCGGAATGAAATCATCGGATGTTCCAATAACAAGCTCAACAACCAATCCTCCTTCAATATCGGCCAACCCTTTTTTATAAACTTTCACCGGTACTATAACGGAAGTCTCCCCAGCGGGAATAGTAACATTTTCAGCGACTTCGAAATTTTCTCCGGCAACAGCCGTTGTCAATTCACCCAAGTTAATTTTCACATCTCGATCTTCATTCCTTAATACGGATTGAATTCGAAGTTCCACGTTAAAGTCATATTCGGTCAATGTTGGTTCCAGTGCCAAAAAGGACATCTCGGCACTATCTCTCGTCGTACCAATCCACATGTTGACCGCATCTGGACCGGAATAAGTTTCAATCTTATCTTCGCTACATGATATCATAAAGAATGACACCAATCCCGCAAGTAACCATATTTTAAATATATTTCTCATAATCAACAAATTTAAAATTATTCACGTTCTCCAAGATCGATCTCCAGATCAGGCATCGGGAGTTTATAAACAGCATTTGCAGTTGCGATATTCTTCGTTCCCTGTCTCTTATGGTAGAAAAATAACTGTCCTTCTCCTAAAAATTCCCTCTCGTACTCTTTCTGTATTTCCTGTTGAATCGCATCAGGATTCAAGTCAGTAAGAGGCTCTGTCAATCCACGCATTTTACGCACCAAATTCAATTTATCCAATGCTCCTTGAGGATCAGACATCTTCATCGACTCTGCCACGATATAATACATCTCTGAAATCCGAATCACTGGCATTCTATCCCTCTTCGGTAAAACAACCCCATCAACCGTTTTCTTATCGCTTTGCCAGAATTTTGAAAACACATTTACCAACCCATTCTCATTATCAAACCACTTCAAACGATAATCAGCCACATCATACAAATAATTCGAACCACCCGTGATTGCCTGCCGAGGAAGCATCGGTGACGTCGTCTCTTTAAAATATCCTTTGATATTTTCGTCCAATTTGATCGTATTCAAGGCAAAAAGATGCTCGGTAGAAAAAGTACGATCTTTCAATGTTACATCACTAGGATTTATATCATTCTTTTTCACCCAAGGAAAAATATTTTTACTTTCCTGCGCACCAATCACGATCAAAGCTGCCTCTGCCGCTTTATCCATTTGTTTTGCATAAGCTAATACCCTGGCTTTCAAACCTTGCACAGCATAATAATTCAAGTGGAAATTCCGATTGGCTAAATAACCGTTATCCTCACCAGAGACATCCTGCCCCGTATAAATGGGATCTTTCTCCAATAAATCAAGAGCATCTTTTACATCTCCCAGAATTAATTCCACCACGTCTGCCGGAGTATATTGTGGAGCAATCGCTGGTTTAGCTTCTTTCACATAAGGGATTGAAACCTCTGCAGCCTCAGAAAAATCAGCTTCCGCATATAACCGTAAAAGATCAAAATGAATAAAAGCTCTTAAAGCCAAAGCCTCTCCGCGAATAATTTCATAATTATTCCCTTTCAACACATCCCGTTTTTTATCCGTGTACTCAATCAATGTATTCACATTAGCAATCGTCTTATACATTTCTCCCCACACTTTCTCCACAATTGCTTTTGACACCGTCTCATCATATCTATATCGCAAGAAAAAAGAATATGCCGAGCTGGTTTGATCCAAGGTTCCTCCCTTTTCCCATTCTTGTCCTAAAACACCTACCATTCCGAAGGTTAACTCTCTACCGTACAACTCGGGCTGACTCAGAGAAATATAAGTACCTGCCAAAGCAGACTTAAATCCTTCTTCTGTACTAAACATACGTTCAGCTTCTTCTTCCGTCTTAGGTTTCACATCTAACCAGCTCTCACAGGAAGTTGTAACAAACAAAACCAGAAGAACCCAAACGGATAACTTTATTCTATGTACTATATTCTTCATAATTTCCTTTTTTATCATTCAAAAATCTAAAACGTTGCCTGTAAAGTAAATGAATACGTTCTAGCATACGGATACTCAGTACCTCGTTCCGTTTTCACCGTTGATAATCTGAACAAATCATTCGCATAGAATTGCAATTTTAACCGTTCAATTGCTCCCCCCTTCATGAAACCGCAATTGCGGAAATCATATCCTATATTTAACGATGTCATCTGCAATTCATTTAAATCTTGAACAAAACGAGATGTCGGTCGGGTAAAGGGTTCACTACTATTAAAGGCTTTATATTTAGCCGCAACTCCCGGAGTTGTCCAACGATCCGTGTACATTCTACGATCCACATTATATTGTATATCGGCATTCTCCACTTTATTTACCAAAGTCTGGTTATAATATTGTCCACCCAATCTGTAATAAAACGACGTGTTTACAGAAAAGCCTTTATATTCAAAATTAAAACCGAAAGTTCCGGAAACCTTGGGTAAATCATCACCGACAACCACTTGATCTTTCGGATCCCATTTATAAACCATCTTACCGTCCGCTGATAAAAAGATTTCATCACCATTCATTGGATCTATTCCCAATGATCTCACCGCCCATATTGCATTCATAGATTGCCCTTCCGCATAACGGGTTGAAGGCTTGGTCACACCCTTTCCATTTTCGTGATCCGGTATATTACTCTCTATCTTCTCCTCATCCCGAGTATTATTTAATGTATTCAATGCATCTGAAATCTTGGTTATTTTGTTCTTATTATGCATAAGGGAGCCAAACACGCTTAAATACATTTCACGCTTCGTATCTCTTATCGCACGCAGATTAACTTTTGCCTCGATACCTCGATTTTGCGTCTCGCCTAAATTCTCCATATAACTATCAAAACCAGCTGAAGGAGGAAGTGAAACAGGAGTCAACAAATTTTCCGTGTTCTTTATGTAATAGTCAAAAGTAACATCCAACATATTCAACACCGAAAACTCTATACCAAAATTATTATCCTGAGTCTTTTGCCATTGTAATTCCGGATTCGCCAGACTAATCAAGTACGATCCCATAATATTATCATAGCTCTCGTTATAATACTTATAAGTGGCTATCGCTTGATAAGAATTAAAGTTCTGCGAACCGGAATACCCCGTTGAAGCTCTTAATCTCAATTTCTCCAAAAAACTGACTCCTTCGAAGAACCTTTCTTTATGAATATTCCAACCAATACCTGCAGACCAGAAACTTCCCCAACGTTTGTCTGCACCAAATAGAGAAGAAGCATTCGCCCGATAAGTTGCATCTAATAAATAGCGGTCATCATAAGAATAGTTAACAGAGGCCAAAACACTAGTCTCCCTCACGACTGATTCATCTCCATAAGGACTACCGGAAACATACTCTTTCGCATTCGTGATATAATCCATCTTGTTATTAGCAAATCCTTGAGCTTGGAAGTATACCATCTCACTCTTTTTTTGACTTATACTCCACTGGGCATTAGCAAATAACAAATGCTTACCAAACAATTTTGAATAATTCGCAGAAAGATCCACATTATAATCTAAACGCGTGCCATTACCTTTCGTGTACTTCCCTCTATTAAAATAATCCTCGCTATCAGGCGATATATCCCGGAAAGACGTATGATCACGCGGTAAAAACACCTCACTATCATTTTTGCTGCTAACTAACCCGAAACGTCCTTTTACCTTCATTCCTTCGAAAGCATCCCACTCTGCATAAAAATTATTCGTGACATCAGTATAAGATGTCGAGGTTTTCGTGTTTAATGAAGCATTTACCATCGGATTATATATAGGATGACTTCCCTGCATATTTGCGATCTGGTAATCTCCCATAACCTCCCTAATACTACCATCATCATTGTAAGCTCTCCAGTAAGGATTCAATTTTGCATACTCGGAGAATGCCCCATAAGGAGACTCGTCAGCCTTATTAAAAGTGACAGACAATTGATCTCTAAAAAGGAATTTACCGTAACGATATTGAAAATTAAAACCACCAGAAATCACTTCACGATCAGACCCCTTCATTACCCCGGCGACTTTATTATACGAAAAATCAATACTATACCGGATAATGTCATCTCCTCCTTCAAAATTCAACGAGTGTTTGTGTCCCACTCCCACACGTAAAGGTTTTTTCAACCAATATGTATCCACTCCCCGCAAGATTTCTTTGTAATACTCGTTATATTTCTCATCATATTGTTGTTGCACATTGGGACGTCCCGATTTATCCGTGTAAACACCTGCTCTTTTCTCGATCTCTAGTTTTTCTGCCGCATTTGCCAAATCATAACTCCCTAAATCTGGAGCCTGAATACTAAGATTGCCCGAATAAGAAACTCTCATTTTTCCGGCTTCCGGGGTCACAGTCTCGATCACGACAACCCCGTTAGCACCTTTAGAACCATAAAGAGCCTTGGCTGTTGCATCTTTCAATAAGGTGATCGAAGCCACCCGGTTCATATCCATATCCATTACTTTCTCTATCGACTGCTCGAATCCGTCAACAATGAAAAGCGGTTGATTCGGGTTTGTCTGGTATTTATCTTTCATATCTGAAAAATTAGACGCTCCACGCATCTGAATATCCGGAACCTTATTCGGATCAGAACCGAATTCATTATTCTCCAATACTTGGAAAGAAGGATCGATATTTTTCAGTGATTGCAACACGTTCTGGTTACCAACCTTTTGCAAATCCTCCTTTTTAATCGTCGTCACGGCACCGGTATAGCTATCCGCTTTACGGGTAAAAATACCTGTCACGACAACCTCGGCCATTTCTGTTACATCAGGATCCAAGGTCACATCCAAAGTCGATTCTCCATTATATACCACCTCCTTGGTCTCCATCCCCACGAAAGAAAATACCAATACCATATCCTTCGCCAAAGGAACCGTGAATCGATATTTTCCATCAATATCTGTTGCCCCTCCTAAAGAAGTTCCTTTAATTACAACGGACACTCCCGGTAAAGTCTGGCCATCTTTATCTCGCACAGTACCAGTTAATGTTACTTGTTGTGCTTTTTCAATTTTTGCAGCAGCTTTACGAATAACAACCACGTTATTCGTCAGCTCGTATTCCAAGCCTGTCCCTTCCAAGCATTTCTTCATTGCCTCATCTACCGTGACATTTTTAATCTGGACATCCTTTCTCGGAACATTCTTCAAATCGTCGTTACTAAACATGAAACTCAAATTCGTCTGTCGTTTAATCTCGTTAAACACCTCTGATAAAGAAGCATTCTTCATGTCAATCGTAACCCGATTCGTGTTCTGTTGAGCAAATGAAAACGATACCGTCACCAGCACAACATTCACAAATAATAGTAGCCGGCACAGCCAACGGGGAAAACCCCGCAAACTCTCATGATGTTTTTTCATAAAAATAATTTGTTTGATTTTACATTCGTCTGTTATCTATCCTTAGTCTCAATTCTATTTGCGGTAGAAATGAGTTCCCTTTTTTTTCTTGTTCTAATTATTTTCCATAACTTTGTATTGATTTTACATTTGTCTGTTATCAGGCATTTAAGAGAGTGGTATTTGCGGTACTACTCTCTTTATTTTAAGATCACATTATTCCCATTTACCTCAAAAGAGACTCTTCGAATCTTCTCCATCAGGTCAAATATCTCCGAAACCTCCTTGTATTTCACAATATCCATCGAGAAACGCAATTCTTTGAGTTCCGAACTTGCGTAAAACACGTTGAAATCATACCACCTTTGCAACTCGTTCATGATATCCTCCAAACGAGCGTCCGTGAACACGATCCGCCCCACTTTCCAAGCGACAAATTCATCCGTATTCACCTTCGTAACCGCTATATTTCCAGTATTATCAACTTTCGCTTGTTCTCCCGGCACAATACGATGCACGTTATTTTCACTCTTCACCTCAACTCTACCCTTCACCAAAGTCGTCAAGAACTCTTTCTCGCCAGAGTATGCCCTTACTCCAAACTCTGTTCCTAACACCGAGACATCAGCCCTATCCGTTCTCACAATAAACCGACGCTTGTTCTCGTGCTTAACACTGAAATAAGCTTCGCCTTTTAACCAAACCAGTCTCTCTTCTGATCCGAAATGAACGGGCATTCGCAATTCCGACTCAGAATTCAAATAAACCACGGTTCCGTCTTCTAATCGAACAATATATTCTCCACCTCTCGGAATCTCAATAACCGTGTAACTATTTTCCGCTACAACCACGTCGTTATTTTTCATGAAATTCAACGTATCCTGCTGATTAATCATCGTGGACAACCCGTCATTCATACATACCGTAGTGTCACCGAAAAGTGCAACCCGCTCTCCCGTTGATAATGTAACCACTGCTTTAGATCCTCCCACCTTTATCTCTTGATGTGCTAAAGGTAATCCTGACCGTTTCTCCACAGAACCCATCATATACCAAATAAACCCTCCTAACATTAAAGGGAAAATAATCGCCGCCGCAACACGATACACCTGCAAACGAATCTTACGAGACCTCACTTCCACCGTTTTTCTCTTTATTTGTTTCCATCCCGCATCCCGCAATAGCCGATTATGATCTCCCACCGCCTTCTTTAAATACATCTCCGAATGCAAACTCTCGAAAAAATTCCTGTTTTGTTCAGAAGCATTCAACCACCCATCCAACTCACACCGCTCCCCTTCAGAAATCTCTTTCAAAAGTGCTTTCATTATTAATTTTTCTATTCTCTTACTATCCATATTCATGCTATCAGATGTATCTTATTTCCTATTTGAAAATCCATTTTTAATTATTTCTATATTAAGAACTCCAAAATGCATGAAAGGTAGTATTCCGAATCTGATTTTTTTTCAATAAAAATCATGTTATGATAAAAATCAAGACAAAATTACAACTAGGATCATAAAAATCAATCACTTAAATCTTTAAATATACATATATTGCGTGAAAAAAAATCAGATCACCAAGGCATACGGCCCGACACCCACTCTTCCGCTCATAATCAACCACATCATACTCTCTACCAGATAACAGTACCGGTTTCCTCACAGTAAATCAGCGCTCTCCCATAAAATTTTGGTAACAAAATTTCATCAAAAAGTTCTCAAAATTGCACAAAAGTCTCTTGGCAAATAGTCTATCCATAATAAATACAACGCACAAATAATTAAACTCCACAGAATATGGCAGAAAGTAGCAAATCCTTCAACCGTCCTCTTAAATAATTATTTGCGTTCGTCTTGTGCTTTTTAATTGTAGTGATTGCGATATGCAATTCTTCCGCAATTTCCTTGTGGCTCTTACCTTCCAGGCTTTTCATATAAACATTCCTACAAGCATCCGGAAGTTCCTCGAAAATATCATTTATCAAAGCGTAAATCTCAGCCTCGATCATCTGGTGTACGAACGATTCCTCTGTCTCTTCCACCTCGAAACCCTCCATACGTTTCTCTTTCCTTTGGGTATCCCGAATATAAGTCAGGCAATGATTCCGAACAACCCGGTACAGATAAGTCTTCAATTGCATCTCGTTCTCGAACCGATCCCCCTTCTCCCACAATTTGACAAAAACATCCTGCAACAGATCACAAGCCACCTCCTCATCCTTCACGTAACGCATGGCGAAATACTTCAAAGCGGTAAAATACTCTTCGTACACCTCTTTAAACTTCTTTCTCTCTGATAAACAGATCAAGCCAACCTCAATTTCATTCAACATCTATCTTGCATTACGTTTTGACGAACACAAATATAATCACATTAAAAGTAAAAAAGCGAATAGAAATCAATTTATAATTGCGAACAAAAAAAAATATCCCGGGAACAATTACTATTCCCGGGATCAATATATTATTCTGAAATCTTTATCAGACTAAGAGGCAACCTCTCCTTTAATAATCTCGATAATCTTCTCGTTATTAATAATAATCATACCGTGTTTATCACTCGTGATACCCGGCTCCAACTTGTAAGTATATGTTGGCAACTTACCTTTCATCACGGTCGGGAGATACTCGAACGTCACGTTATCACAACGTTTCCCGAGTTCCTGTCCCACCTCGATAATGTGGGTAGAAACCATAAACGCGCAATTCTTTCTCTCGGCAATCGCCTCCGTGACAGCCAGTGTCGCGTCGAAAGCATCTTTCACGTTCGTACCCTTGAACAACTCGTCGAAAATCACGATCAAGCGTTTGTCACGACTCACCTCGATAGCGACCTTCTTCACGCGAAGAACCTCCGCGTAGAAATGACTGTAACCCAAGTTAATATTATCCGGCACGTTAATAGACGTGTACATTCCATCTTGAATACGGAACTGCATGGAAGTTGCTGCCACGGGGAAGCCCATGTGGGCCAGGTACACCGCGATACCGAATGACTTCATCAACGTGGACTTTCCAGCCATGTTAGCACCCGTCAGGAAGAACACGTTCTTCGTGGCCGTCACCTCCAGGTCGTTAGAGATCGCCCCGTCAACACGAGGATGGTGCAACCCCTTCATGGCAACCAGGATCTCCCCGTCATCAGCTGCCTCCGCAAAACAGAAGTTTCTCTCCCTGGCCACGCTACCTACAACCACGTTCACGTCAATCTCCTGCAATAACTCGATCACTTCCTTAAAATTCTTGTGAGAAACACACCGCAAATTCCGGTCAAAACAAATCATATCCATCAAACCGGGATTCTCCCGACGAGAATTCTCCAACAACTTCGTCACCCGGCTATCGCTCAACAAAGCTTTTCCACGCTCCGCGATCTTTTGGAAAGGATTCCCGGCAACGTCACGTCCCAACTCGTCAAAATAAGTCCGGGCCTTCCGGAAAAATTCAATCGATGTCACGATACGATCCCGGATAATCCCGAATTCCGGGTCATGGCTGATGTAAAACATGGCTTTTGCCCGCGCAATTTGCAACATGTTCATAAAAGCACGCTTTCCACTAGCCCCGGCAATATATTGTTCCACGACATCAAACTCGTCCTTCCCGAAAGGAAAACCGAAATCATGATCTCTAAAATAACGGAACACGGCTGAACGCTCGTTGATAGACTTCGCGTCTGTCAACGGGTGCAGGAACATGTCCTCCATCTTGCGCTCACCTCCCCGGGTGATCGTCCCGACATACAAACTGTAAACGGAATTATTCTTGTATTTCCCCAGAAGATTCAGGTCATCCAGGGTCTGTTTATCTGTCTCAAAACTCATGCTTCTCCATTTTTAATGATTTCGATAATATGTTCGTTATTCACGATCATCATACCATGACGATCATCCGTGATACCGGGAGCTAGCGTGTAGGTATAAACAGGCTTACTTCCCTCCATCTTGGTCGGCAAGTAAACGAAATTTATGTTATCACACCTTTCTTTCAGTACCTCTCCCGCTTCTATAATATGAGTCGAAATGATAAACGTGCAATTACGGATTCCGGCAAAAGCCTCTGTCACCGCCACTGTCGCATCGTAAGCATCTTTCACGTTTGTACCGCGGAACAACTCGTCAAACACCACGATCAGGTGTTGCGTTTGCCGAACTTGTTGTGCCACCTTCTTCACCCGCAAAACCTCAGCATAAAAATGGCTATATCCCATACTTAAGTTATCCGGTAAGTTAATCGTCGTGAACATCCCGTTTTGAACTGAAAATTCCATTTCCTTCGCGGGGACAGGGAATCCCACGTGAGCCAAGAAAACCGTGATGCCAAAACTCTTCATGAAAGTCGACTTCCCGGCCATGTTCGCTCCCGTCAAGAAAATCACGTTACTATTCTCGTCCACCGTGATCGTGTTACCGACAGGGTTCGTGAGGAAAGGATGAAACGCCCCTTTCATAACCAACGTGTTCTTGTCATTCGGGTGAGCTTTCGCGAAAACAAAACCACGTTCTTTCGCCACGTTGGCCACCGCCATGTAAACATCCAGCAAATAAACGTAATACAAAATTTTCATTAGCTTATCCCGTTCCTCGAAACGCAACACCCGATCGTAAACTACCGCCTGCTCGTAACCCAGTTTCTTCTTTCCCTTCTCGGAAACATACCAGGACCACTTCTCGTTACCCAGTAACCCCCGTAAACTAGCCGTCAACTCCGCGATGGTCTTGTTACCGGCATCCGCCTTCGAATTCTTCAAGAAGGCATCCAGCGTGTTCAACAACTCTATACAACAAACAATCCCGTTGTGGATTTGGGTATACTCTGTATCCGTCCCAACGAGATTCTTGAATTTCCGTCCTAACGTGTTATCCTGCGTCATCAACTGTGTACGCCTGTCCGTGTTACCCAAGTAGAATTCCATCGTGTCAAAAATCTCTCCTCGGAACGGGAATTCGGCCTCGATATCACGATAATAACGAATCACGTCACTTCTTTCGTTTATCTGGTCTGCATCCGATAGGGGATACAAGAACATCTCTTCAAGAATTTTCGCACCTCCTCGTGTACGGGTTCGGTTGAAAATATCATAAACAGATTTCGTCCGGTTATTACCGAAAATGGCCAGATCGTCCAACGTCTGTTTGTCTATTTTAAAGCTCATCCTATATGAATTAAAAATTGAAATTGAAAATTAAAAATGCACATCCTTACAAATATACATATTTTAATTCTCTTAACTCTCTAAATTATAGAATCTTTTTTAATACCATTACAATTTATGATCGGGTGATTTTGCGATCACCCGATCATAAACTTCAGTATCTTTTATCTTCCTTTTCTACGAATCCACAAGAAGATACCTATTCCCGCTAGCAATAGAGGCAATATGATCATGAACGACCATTTAATCACCTTACTTCCGGTTTTTTCCACGTACACCTTATTATCCGGAAGTGCAGGACGTCTCACATCAATAGGCACTTCGTTATCCGACATCCAGAAGAAACTTCCGGTAATTAACGAGAAGTTTGCAGTCCGGACTCCTGGAACTCTTCGTCCGAATTCCCCGTTGCTGATACAATCCGCATCACCGGTCAAAATAATTTTCTGTTCCTTATTACCCACTTTTCTGGACAACGCAACCACGGTATTATAGATCTTCTCGACCTCACCGATAGCCGGGTTCAGACGCACGGTATCATCAATAAAATCTGTCGTTTCCAATTCATTCCAAACTCCGATCGTGTCAGTTTTGAACATATTCGTCACCGTGTAACCCTTATCGGCAATTTGCTCCAATCCGGCGGTACTAGGTGTCGTGATAACCATACGACGACTACGCATTGCCCCAAAATCATAAGCAATACTATCAGCCTCTTTCGTCGGGTAGGAAAGAATCACGTCAGCTTGCAGGTTCGTGTCTCTCTTAACCAGCACACCTGTTGTCATCTCGTAACCGAACTTGGCAAACAAATTATTCATCACGTCTCTACGTTTTGGTTCTCCCAAGATGAACAAATTACCTCCCCGATCAATATACTGTTGTAAATTAGCCTCCTGCTCCGGAGTAAACCACTCCCGCATATCAGAAATCACGATAATATTAATATCCTCAGGCACTTGCTGATCCATCGTAACTTTTGCAACATCAAACCCTTGATTTTCCAAAGCGTAACGGAAACCCTTATCATTAGCAAACGCACTATAATCACGGTCTTTACCACCAGAATAACTACGTTCTCCGTGGCCTTCCACGAATCCGACCTTCGGGAGATCCATCACCATCCGTTTGAAAGCGGCTGAAATCTCTTTTTCACTCGGGAAACGTTGCATATCATTGTATATTCTCAACCATGCTTTTTCACCATTTTCACGAACAATCTGACGCACGAACGTGTTATTTTCTCCCGACAAATCAATAATTTTTCGAATTTCCTCCGGAGCCATAAACTTGTTGGAATCCAAACCGTAGATCTTACAAACCTCCACCATTTTCTCGCGAAGTGTTGCGTTCGGGAATCTTCTGTCCAGCATGGGGTTCGCCGTGGTATCATAATAGTACACGTATTTCAACTTCATATCCGGTTTGAAACGTAAATATTGCTCGAAACGCTCCATATCCGGTTTCAGGAAATAAGGAGCAGCATACCAAGATGCACCCGGATCAAGAGCATTAATGTAAGTAGTTATTGTCATACCACCATCCAACTTCGCCACGATATCCTGGCTATTCGGGGTCAACGTGTTCATTTTCGTTGACGTCGCATCATGGTAAAGTTTCATCTGCGGAAGTGCAGACAAATATCCCAAGAAACAAGCTAAGAAAATAACACCGATATTTCTTCCTAAAGTAATCACGAAGCGAATTTTCTGACGAACCGAGTTCAAACGAATAATCGTTAATGCCAAGAAAAGGCAAACCACGATAACGAAATAAAGAACATCCTCGCTACAAATCAAACCGGCAATAAACTTTCCGCTTCGCCCGGGCATGGACAACCAGTAAGTCACGTCACGAATAAAATCGTAATCCTGCCACCATCCACCAATCATGCTTAATACCATTAACACGGCAAACGTACCGATAGCTGCCACGATTTGATAAGAAGTCAGACTGGACATGAAAATACCGATAGCCGCGTAAGCACAGATCAACAAGTATAATCCCAACAACCCCGTTAAAACCATGGATAATTCAAAATCCTTAACGACTGCCCAGCTACAAAGCGTGATCAAGAATAAAATACCAATCATGATAAGACCGTAAATCATCATGGAGAAGAATTTTCCCACGATAATCTGGGTATTCGTAATCGGAGAAGAATACAACAAACGAATAGACCCGCTACTCAACTCCTTACTTACCAAACTCATGGTCAACAGAGGAATATAGAAATACAGGTAATTCTGCATCGTGGTGAAAACTCCCCCCCATCTGCTGGCAAAGATACTAATCGTGGAACCTTGAATATCATATCCCATTTCTTGAGAACTCACAAGCCCGGCCAATTGGTCGGCAAAAAGCATTCCCGATTGTACTCCAAATACGACTAAAATTAGCCACGCCACAGGAGAATAGAACAACATCTGCAATTCCGTCCTCGCTATATTATATATCATTTTAAACATAACCCGATTTTTTAATGTGCTTTCTTAGATAATTCTGCGAATATATTATCGAGGGAACTCTTCTCCACCCGAACCTCAGACAAACGCCAATCGTTAGCGGCGCTTAGTTTCACGATCTGGTCAATAACCTCCTGTGCTTCTGTGAAACGAATACGGAAATTCCGGTTTCCTAACTCTTCCACACCAAGAACGCCCTCGATCTTTGCCAACTCGTCGGCAACGGGGGGATCTATCATTGAAACATAGAGAGAATTCGGGATAATATAATTATCAAATTCATCCACCGTTCCCATAAACACGAGCTTACCTTCCTCGATCATCAAAATATGATCACAAACGGCTTGAACCTCAGTCAAAATATGAGTGGAAAGAATCACTGTACGATCCTTGGCAATATCACGGATCAAGTGACGGATCTCCATAATCTGGTTCGGGTCCAACCCGTTTGTCGGCTCGTCAAAGATAACCAGATCAGGTTTATGAACGATAGCCTGTGCGATACCAACCCGTTGCTGATAACCACCGGATAAATTCTTGATCAAACGTTTACGGAAATGAGTTATACCACATTTTGCCAGCACCTCATCCACCGCCGGGATAATATCCTTATCAGCTACCCAACGCAATCTTGCACAATGAATCAAATACTCTTCCACCGTCAAATCACCATACAAAGGTGGTTTCTGCGGTAAAAAACCGATATGACGTTTCGCATCAACCGGTCTCTTACGGGCATCAATGCCCTTGATAAAAACCTGCCCTTCGGTTTGCTTGATAACTCCACTAATAATATTCATCGTGGTTGACTTTCCGGCCCCGTTAGACCCTAGCAACCCGTATATCCCCCTCCGGGGAATCTCGAAACTAATGTCTCTTACGGCCCATTGAATGCTGTAACGATGTGACAAATGTTCGACTTTTACAATTGGCTCTTCCATAAACTTGTTATTAAAATTAATATTGTCTACAACAACAGGTATAAACTTTATAAAAAGACGTTCCAAAAACAATTTAGTGTTATTCAAAAATCAACTTTATGAAATCTTTAAGATATTCAAATTCATCAACAAGTTGTTTTACATCAAATTACATTAATCACCATTTTGTATTTTCAGAAGAAAATAACATTTTCAACTTTTACATCATCACTTCAGAAACAAATACACACCAAAAAATCAGGAACATTTTTTTATATTGTGTTTTGTCAAAAATAGTAAAATCCTAATAGGAGTAATATTAAAAAAATGACTTTAACTTTTTATTAATAACAACATTAAGAATCTTTTCACACATTGAAAATCATGTGGATAAAAAAACATTCCTCCCTTGTTGCAGTTTCAAGAGGAATCCCCTAACTTGCATCCCGGATTTTGAGTGAACATTAGGAATCAAACGGAAAAGATGAAAAAAACGAAATGGATTTGGATTTGGGCTACCATAGGGCTTATATTAGGTATTATTATTTTTTGGCCCAGCAACAGAGGAAACAAGGAGGCGATATTAGAAGCCAGTGCGGTAGAGGAAGTTGTTGACACGACCGAACAACAACAAATTCATTACAAATACGGTATCCCTGATGAAAACTTTATTATAGAAGAGGGTACCGTGGGGAAAAATGAGAATCTCTCTCTAATCCTTTCCAAATACAAGGTATCACCAGCCAAGATCCATGAAATCTCCCAACGCTGCAAGGACGTCTTTGACGTACGAAGTATCAGAAGAGGTCAAAACTACACTCTTTTCTTGGCACAAGACAGTCTTCGCACCCCGGAATTTTTCATTTACGAAAAAAATGCCTTGGAATACGTCGTCATAGATTTCAAGGAAACCGCAGATGTTTACGTGGGTAAAAAAGACATCGTGACCAAAGAGAAAACGGCCAATATTATTATAAACTCCAATCTATGGAATGCCATGGTTGATGCCCAAACAGACCCCATGCTCGCTGTCACGCTATCCGATATCTACGCATGGAGCATCGACTTCTACGGCATAGCCAAAGGTGATTCCGTACGTGTCCTTTACGAACAATCATACGTGGAAGACAAACCTTTGCAGGACTTCAACGTGAAAGCTGCCATTTTCACCAATTCCGGTAAAGACTTCTATGCCATTCCTTTTGAACAAAACGAAAAATTGGCCTATTTTGATGAAGAAGGAAACAGCCTGCAAAAAACCTTTTTAAAAGCTCCCTTAAAATACTCCCGTATTTCTTCGGGATTCTCCAATAACCGGTTCCATCCGGTACTAAAAAGATACAGGGCACATCATGGCGTAGACTATGCAGCCCCGACAGGCACAGAAGTACATACCATCGGGGACGGCGTTGTCGTGAAAAAGGCCTTTCAAGCCAACGGTGGTGGAAACTACGTAACCATCAAACACAACAGCGTCTATACCACAACCTACATGCACCTTTCCAAATTTGCCAAAGGCATCCAACCGGGCAAACGGGTGAAACAAGGTGATGTTATCGGCTATGTCGGTAGTACAGGATTGGCAACAGGCCCTCATTTGGATTTCCGGGTATATAAAAATGGAACTCCCATCAATCCGTTAAAAATGAGTTCACCTCCCAAAGAACCGATCTCACCGGAAAATATGCCTCGTTTCATTCAAACGAGAGACTCGCTCGTGAAGATCTTAAAACAAACCCTATAATTCTAGATTTTAAATTTTAGATTTTAAATTGAGGAACTCACTAAATTTATGATTCCATAGTTCAGTGACCTCACCTACGATTTCTTAACCACGAAATCATTAAATTTTTCAATCTAAAATTTAAAATCTAAAATTAATAAAGTTTTTCCCCCGTTACTTTATAATACCGCCATTTTCCGGTCTGTCGCCCGTTCTTGTAACGTCCTTCACAGAACAAATGCCCGGTATTATAATAAAACTTTGCCGTGCCGTGTCGTACACCTTTCCGATATACGATCTCCGTACGAAGTGTCCCGTCCGGAAAAAACTCCTTATAGCCCGCAATCACCCCGTTCTTATAAGTCACCTGAGCCAACAAATCCCCGTTCTCGTAAAAAAACGGTGCAACCCCGTCTATCTTTCCGTCGCCATACGGAAATTGTCCGAGCAACTTTCCCGCAACATTAAACACGCACCACACGCCATCCGGCTCTCCATCCTTCAGAGCCCCTTTGAAAATGGCCTGTTCTGACTTGTACTCGTAATACTCTTGATTACTCACCGCAATACTATCGGGAATCACGGGATAATAAAAACCTGCCTCGATCTTGTTTACCTGATTCTCAAATTGACGATTTAACTCTCGCATTTTGTACTCCTCGGGAGCCTTATCATTATAATTCGCTATAATCTGAGTCTCAAAAATTCCTCCCTCCTTGGATAACGAGAAACCGATCGTTTCAAAACTCAGAAATGCCCCTCTGTTCTTCTCCAGACTCTCTTGGGAACCCGCCTTGAAAGAATCATATAAATACTCGTATGTATTGGGCGTCTGCACGTAACCGAACACGTTCTTCCGACTTCCCAACTGCCCTTTTAAACGCGTATGCTTCTCGTCATTCTCCAATGTGTTTCCCAGCACGTACTCTTTAATCATCTCGGCGAGTGTGGCAGGAGAATTACTAAAAACGACATAATCACCCAAAAATGTATAATAAGGGCGTTCAAATCGTTCGAACATCCCCCCGAAGAAAAGCTGGAAAAAACCTTTTAATCGGAAATAATGAATCGTGTGACCGTTAAACTCCATCGCTCTCTCCCGGATAGGAGTCTTCCATTGATGGAAAATATAAAGTCACTTGACCCACTATTATAAAAATCACCTGACCCACCTTTATAACCGAAACTGACCCACTTA